>NZ_JBLKCZ010000020.1:0-81954 GCF_047530595.1 Enterobacter sp. 01-M-02-SI-ECC
CTTGGTATTCATTTATTGTCCGAAGACATTAAGAATCCATGTCACTTTGAGTGCCCACACAGATTGTCTGATAAATTGTTAAAGAGCAGTGCCGCTTCGCTTTTCGCTGCGGCGCGGGGTGTGCATATTACGCTTTCCCGCTTCAGAGTCAAGCGATTAATTTCGCTTTTCTCTGCTGACCCGGCGGCGTGTGTGCCGTTGTTCCGTGTCAGTGGAGGCGCATTATAGGGAGTTATTCCGACGTGACAAGCACAAAATACAAAAAACTTTTCGTTCGCTCACTTTTCAAACTTAACGCTTATTTATGTCGCGAATCGCCCGTTAAATGTGCGATTTCTCGCGCAAAACTGGCCACCTGCGACCAGTCGGTATAAACCACTTCTTTACGCGTATCGGTTTCACCCCCGGTCATCTTCATAATCAGGCGGATCATAAAGCGGTCATACCAGCGGTAGCGAGGGTAGCGCAGCGCGCCGGCAAAGACGGCGCACAGGTCAGGCTGCCACGGCGAGCTGAGTAAAAACTTGCGCGTGTAGCTGTTGGTCTGCGGCGTACGCTTCTCGGCTTTACGTGCGACAAGATTGACCGAGTAAAAGGCACCGGGCAATTTGTTGAGCACCGCCGTGTGCTTCTTCACAAAGCGATCCAGCGCCGGATGGAAATGCCCGTAACGAATTGACGCGCCAATTACCACGCGATCGTACTCCTGCCAGGCTATCTGCTCCGCACGGTTCAGGTTCACCACATCAGAGTAAATACCCAGCTCTTTTAATTCCGACGCCAGATAAGCGGCAATCTCACGCGTTTGTCCGTCTCGCGTAGAGAAAAGAATCAATGTTTTCATCAACGGCTCCTTACTCGCGCCAGAATGTAGGGGTGAACAGCACCAGCAGCGTAAAGACCTCAAGACGACCAAACAGCATATTGGCGATGAGGATCCATTTCGCGACCGGGTTCATGCTGGCAAAGTTATCAGCCACAACGCCCAGACCGGGCCCGAGGTTATTCAATGTTGCTACGACGGACGCAAAGGCGGAGAAATCATCCACCCCCGTCGCGATAATCGCCAGCATGCTGACGATAAAGACCAGCGCATACGCCGAGAAGAAGCCCCACACCGCTTCGAGGATACGTTCCGGCAGCGCGCGGTTCCCCAGCTTAATGCTGTAAACCGCGTTCGGGTGGACCAGGCGCTTCAGCTCACGGTTGCCCTGCTTAAACAGCAGCAGAATACGAATTACCTTCAGGCCACCGCCCGTAGAACCCGCACAGCCCCCGATAAATGCCGAGCATAACAGCAGCACCGGCAGGAACAGCGGCCAGCGCGCGATACTGTCCGTGGTAAACCCGGCGGTCGTCGCCATTGATACCACCTGGAAGAACGCCTGATTTAGCGTGGTCAGCGCGGAGTTGTAGACATCATGGAACCACAGCACCAGGGTACAGATGATTACCAGCGTAAGCTGGACGCCAATAAACATACGGAACTCCGGGTCACGCCAGTACACCTTCAGGCTGCGCCCGCTCAGTAAAGAGAAGTGCAGACCGTAGTTACAGCCTGAAATCAGCAGGAAAATGGCAATAATGGTGTTAATCGTTGGACTGTCGAAGTAGCCGACGCTGGCATCGTGGGTGGAGAACCCGCCGATAGCGATCGTCGCAAAGCTGTGTCCGATGGCGTCGAAAGCGGGCATCCCGGCAAACCATAGCGCCAGCGCACAGGCCACCGTCAGTAATACATAGATAAGCCAGAGGGTTTTCGCCGTCTCGGCAATACGCGGGCGCATTTTGTTATCTTTCAGCGGCCCGGGCATTTCAGCGCGATAGAGCTGCATGCCGCCAACGCCCAGAATAGGGAGAATAGCCACTGCCAGGACGATGATCCCCATCCCCCCGAACCACTGCAGCATCTGACGATAAAAGAGAATGGCGTGCGGGAGTGAATCCAGCCCCACCAGCGTCGTCGCCCCGGTGGTTGTTAAACCGGAGAACGATTCAAAAAAGGCATCCGTAATGCTCAGGTTAGGCTGTTCAGAGAAGATAAAGGGCAGCGAACCGACGCTCCCCAGCACCGTCCAGAACAGGACCACAATCAAAAATCCTTCGCGAGATTTCAGTTCACCTTTCTGACGACGGTTTGGCCACCACAGCAGCGAGCCGATCGCCAGCGCGACAAAGAAGGTCTGGGTAAATGCCCGCCCCGCGCCGTCCCGGTAGATAAGCGCCACCAGTCCTGGGAGAATCATCGTCCCGGAAAAAAGTATGACCAGCAGTCCAACGATTCGGGTTATGGCACGAAAATGCATCTCTGCCGCTTCCTTTGGTATTCAAAAAAGTGAGGTGGGGATTATTCTTCAATCGGCAGCAATTGCAACGAACCACGACTAAAATCAGCCAGTTTTGCTGAAAAAGCAGCCAGCTCCGCCTGAGGAAGCGCCACGCGTAATTTCACCATTGCCTGATATTCACTGTGCGCGATGACGCCGTTAAACTGTTTGAGCAGCGTTTCAATGCCCGATAGCTGAGCGTAATCGCACAACAAAGTATATTCGGTGAGCGGCGTTTTGCGGATAGTTGTGAGCATATTCAGTGCCTGCTGAACTCCGCCGCCATAGGCTTTTACCAGCCCACCCGTGCCTAACAGGATGCCGCCGTAGTAGCGCACCACCACGGCGGTTATTTCGCCCACGCCGCAGCCCATTAGCTGGGAGAGCATGGGTTTACCGGCCGTGCCCGCCGGTTCACCGTCATCGGAAAACCCCAACTGCTGTGAATCGTCCGGCGGCCCTGCTACCCACGCCACGCAGTGGTGACGGGCGTCAGGATGCTCAGCCCGGACGGACTCGACAAACGCTTTTGCCGCCTCTACGCCGTCGGTATGCGCCAGCAGCGTAATAAAGCGGCTTTTCTTGATTTCCTCAACAAAGGTGACCGGTTCAGCCGGTATCAGCCAGCTTTCCATCAGGCCAGCTTCAGGTCTCGCGTCATATTCTCGATACCGTTTTCGTGAACCACCACGTTATCTTCGATGCGAATACCGCCAAACGGCTTCAGCGCCTCAATTTTTTCCCAGTTGAAGTGCTTGCTGAACTGGCCTTCACGCCACGGCGCCAGCAGGGATTCAATAAAGTAGATCCCCGGCTCAATCGTCAGCACCATACGCGGCTCCAGAATACGGGTGCAGCGCAGGTAAGGATATTTAGACGGTGCCGCCAGGTGCGTGCCGGTATCATCCTGCATAAAGCCCGCAACGTCGTGAACCTGCAGGCCCAGCGGGTGGCCGATACCGTGCGGCATGAATGGCCCGGTCAGATCGTTCTCGACCATCGCTTCTTCGCTCATGTCTTTCACAATCTGGTGCTTACGCAGCAGTTTGGCGATGCGCTGATGGAACTGGATGTGGTAATCCACATAGCTGGTGCCCGCCTTCATGGTGGCAATCAGCGCCAGCTGTTCATCGTTCACGTCTTTGATCAGCTGCGCGAAATCGGTGTCCGCATTCGCCGCCCAGGTACGGGTCAGATCGGCCGCGTAGCCGTTGTACTCGGCGCCAGCGTCCAGCAGAAAGCTGCGCATCTCAGACGGTGCATGGTGGTCAAGTTTAGTGTAATGCAGTACGGAAGCATGCTCGTTCAGCGCGACAATGTTGCTGTACGGCACGTCGGTATCGCGATGACCGGTGGCGGTCAGGTACGCCTGGTTGATGTCGAACTCGCTCATGCCGGACTGGAAGGCTTCATGCGCCGCACGGTGACCGTTCACCGCCGTTTTTTGCGCTTCACGCATGCAGTAAAGTTCGTAGTCGGTTTTATAGGCGCGGTAGTAGTGGAGGTAATCCAGCACCCCTTTCGGGTTGAGTTTGTCTGCCGGAATATCCAGACCCAGCGCGCGCTCCGGAACAGGGCCAATGTAGCCGATGTTGCCTCGCGCGGCAGGCAGCTGGCTGCCTATGCCGTCCGCTTTCGGCAGTGCAATCACATCAATCTCTTCCGTCCAGAAAGAGGTCGGCAGCGGTTCTACGTTGTGCCAGTAATCGACCGGCAGGTAGAACCACAGTTTTGGCTTGTTCACGCCATCAACCAGCAGCCAGCAATTTGGAACCTGAGTCACCGGCACCCAGGCTTTGAACTGCGGGTTCACCTTAAACGGATAAGCGTGGTCATCCAGAAAGGTATTCATCAGCTCGCCGGAGTGGATCAGCAGCGCATCCAGCTTAAAGCGGGCCAGTACATCGCGGGTACGTTCCTGTAGGGTAACGATATGATTTTTATAAAGCGAAGCCAGTGAGTCCATCATTCTTCCTTTCGTTTTTTTGACCTCAAGTCATCGCATCTTAGCACACCTCACTCCGGCTGCGTGATTTCCACCGACCGTGATCAATGCAGCATTTTCTTAATGAGTAATTTGCATTTTATTAACATAAATCCCACACTCCGACTCATCTGGTATGACCAGATCCAATTGCTGGATTCAGGAGACTGACATGCTCTACAAAGGCGACACCCTGTACCTCAACTGGCTGGAAGATGGCATTGCCGAACTGGTGTTCGATGCCCCCGGCTCAGTGAACAAGCTTGATACCGCGACGGTGGCCAGTCTTGGCCAGGCGCTGGATGTTCTTGAAAAACAACCTGAATTAAAAGGGCTGCTGCTGCGTTCGAACAAAGCGGCCTTTATTGTCGGTGCCGATATCACCGAGTTTCTTTCGCTGTTCCTGGTCCCGGAAGAACAGCTGAGCCAGTGGCTGCACTTTGCCAACAGCGTCTTTAATCGTCTGGAAGATCTGCCTGTCCCGACTATTTCCGCCGTTAACGGCTACGCGCTGGGCGGCGGCTGCGAATGCGTACTCGCGACCGACTACCGTCTGGCGACGCCGGACCTGCGCATCGGCCTGCCGGAAACCAAGCTGGGCATCATGCCGGGCTTTGGCGGCTCCGTGCGTATGCCGCGCATGCTGGGTGCCGACAGCGCCCTTGAGATCATTGCCGCAGGTAAAGATGTCGGCGCAGAACAGGCTCAGAAAATCGGCCTGGTCGACGGCGTCGTGAAGCCAGAGAAACTGGTTGAAGGTGCGCTCGCCATTCTGCGTCAGGCCATTAACGGCGATCTCGACTGGAAAGCCAAACGCCAGCCGAAGCTGGAACCGTTAAAACTCAGCAAGATTGAAGCCACCATGAGCTTCACCATCGCCAAAGGCATGGTGATGCAGACGGCGGGTAAACACTACCCGGCACCAATCACGGCGGTGAAAACCATTGAAGCAGCTGCTCGTCTCGGACGCGATGAAGCGCTGAAGCTCGAAAATCAGAGCTTTGTCCCTCTGGCGCACACCAATGAAGCTCGCGCGCTGGTCGGTATCTTCCTCAACGATCAGTTCGTGAAGGGTAAAGCCAGGCAGCTGACCAAAAACGTTGAGACGCCAAAACATGCGGCGGTACTCGGCGCGGGCATTATGGGTGGCGGCATCGCTTACCAGTCGGCCTGGAAAGGCGTGCCGGTGGTGATGAAAGACATCAGCGAGAAATCCCTGACGCTGGGCATGACCGAAGCGTCCAAGCTTCTGAATAAACAGCTGGAGCGTGGAAAAATTGACGGGCTGAAGCTTGCAGGTGTGATCTCCACCATTCAGCCCGTGCTGGAATACAGCGGTTTCGACCGCGTGGACGTCGTCGTTGAAGCGGTTGTTGAGAACCCGAAAGTCAAAAAAGCGGTGCTGGCAGAAACGGAAGACAAAGTTCGTCCTGAGACCGTGCTGGCTTCGAACACCTCCACCATTCCAATCAGCGAACTGGCGAGCGTGCTAAAGCGTCCGGAAAACTTCTGCGGGATGCACTTCTTCAATCCGGTACACCGAATGCCGCTGGTCGAAGTGATCCGTGGGGAAAAAACCTCTGACGAAACCATCGCTAAAGTGGTGGCATGGGCAAGCAAGATGGGCAAAACGCCGATCGTTGTTAACGACTGCCCGGGCTTCTTCGTCAACCGCGTGCTGTTCCCTTACTTCGCCGGCTTCAGCCAGCTGCTGCGCGACGGTGCGGACTTCCGCAAAATCGACAAAGTGATGGAGAAACAGTTCGGCTGGCCGATGGGCCCGGCGTATCTGCTGGACGTGGTCGGCATTGATACCGCCCACCACGCTCAGGCGGTGATGGCGGCAGGCTTCCCGCAGCGCATGCAGAAAGATTATCGCGACGCCATTGACGCTCTGTTCGACGCTAACCGCTTCGGCCAGAAAAACGGCCAGGGCTTCTGGCGCTATAAAGAAGACAGCAAAGGCAAACCGAAGAAAGAAGAAGATGCTGTGGTGGATGGTCTGCTGGCCGACGTTAGCCAGCCGAAACGCGACTTCACCGACGATGAGATCATCGCCCGCATGATGATTCCAATGATTAACGAAGTGGTGCGTTGCCTCGAAGAAGGCATTATCGCCAGCCCGGCGGAAGCGGATATGGCGCTGGTATACGGCCTGGGCTTCCCTCCGTTCCACGGCGGCGCGTTCCGCTGGCTGGACACGCTCGGCAGCGCCCGCTATCTCGATATGGCTCAGCAGTATCAGCACCTCGGCCCGCTTTATGAAGTGCCGGAAGGGCTGCGTAACAAAGCGCGCCATAACGAACCCTACTATCCAGCAGTTGAGCCAGCCCGTCCGGTTGGCGAGCTGAAAACGGCTTAAGGAGTCACAATGGAAAAGGTTGTCATTGTTGATGCGATTCGCACCCCGATGGGCCGTTCAAAAGGCGGCGCGTTCCGTAACGTGCGTGCGGAAGACCTCTCCGCGCATCTGATGCGTAGCCTGCTGGCGCGTAACCCGGCGCTGGATCCGGCTGCGCTCGACGATATCTACTGGGGCTGCGTGCAGCAGACCCTGGAGCAGGGCTTCAACATCGCCCGCAACGCGTCGCTGCTGGCGGAGATCCCGCATTCGGTTCCGGCCGTCACCGTTAACCGCCTGTGCGGTTCATCAATGCAGGCGCTGCACGACGCGGCGCGCATGATCATGACCGGCGATGCTCAGGCCTGCCTGGTGGGCGGCGTCGAGCACATGGGTCACGTGCCGATGAGCCACGGGGTCGATTTCCACCCAGGCATGAGCCGTAACGTGGCGAAAGCCGCGGGGATGATGGGCCTGACCGCCGAGATGCTCTCTCGGCTGCACGGCATTAGCCGTGAAATGCAGGATGCCTTTGCCGCGCGCTCTCACGCTCGCGCATGGGCCGCCACGCAGTCCGGTGCCTTTAAGAACGAGATCATCCCGACCGGCGGCCACGACGCAGACGGCGTACTGAAGCAGTTCAGCTACGACGAAGTCATCCGCCCGGAAACCACCGTAGAAGCGCTTTCTACCCTGCGCCCTGCGTTTGATCCGGTCACCGGTACGGTAACGGCAGGTACTTCGTCGGCACTGTCCGACGGTGCCGCCGCGATGCTGGTGATGAGCGAAAGTCGCGCCCGCGAGCTGGGCTTAACGCCTCGCGCTCGGGTACGTTCGATGGCGGTCGTGGGCTGCGATCCTTCAATCATGGGTTACGGCCCGGTTCCGGCCTCGAAGCTGGCGCTGAAAAAAGCGGGATTAACCGCCAGCGACATCGACCTGTTTGAAATGAACGAAGCGTTCGCCGCGCAGATCCTGCCGTGCATTAAAGATCTGGGGCTGATGGAGCAGATCGACGAGAAGATTAACCTCAACGGCGGCGCGATCGCCCTCGGTCACCCGCTGGGCTGCTCCGGAGCGCGTATCAGCACAACGCTTATCAACCTGATGGAACGCAAAGATGCCCAGTTTGGTCTGGCAACGATGTGTATCGGGCTGGGTCAGGGTATCGCGACGGTGTTTGAGAGAGTGTAAATCAGGAAAAGTATCTCAAAGCCAATGACGTCAGAACGAACGCAGCCAACGCAGTTATGGCGTCATTGGCGAAGAGAAAGAGTTTAGTTGCCGTTCTTCCCGCCTGTCAGGGGCGGGTTTTTTATTTAAATGAAGGCAAACGCATCGCCAAACAGGCGGTCTTCACGCGCGTCACGTTCGTTGCAGAACAGGTCGCGGGCAATTTTCGCCATCTCGAAACGGCCAGCGATATAGATATCGTGCCCTGCCAGCGTGCCGTGATCCTGCAGCACCGCCGTCAGCACCGTCCCGCTACGACCACGCCAGCCCTCTTCCGGCTGCTCAACCACCGGCTCAATGCGAAGGTTAGGATGGGTTACGCTCAGCGCTTCCAGCTCTGACAGGTCGTACAGATGTTTCTCTTCGCGGCCACCCCAGTAAATGGTGATGTCGCGGTCAGGGTTACGCGCCAGGGCGGTCAGCAGAATGGAGCGCACGTAAGAGAAGCCCGTACCGCCAGCGATCAGGATCAGCGGACGGTCTTCGTCATCGCGCAGCCACGCATCGCCGTGTGGAATATCCACCACGATTTCACGTTCCTTCAGGATCCGATCCATCACCGCCATCGCATACAGGTTAAGCTCTGACGCACCAATATGAAGCTCAATAAATTCCTGCTCCGCTGGCGTTGAGGCCATAGAGAAAGGACGCTTATCACGCTCATCCATCACGACCATCAGGTACTGACCCGCGCGGAAAGAGAATGGCGCTTCAGGCACTAAACGGACGCGATATACGGTGTCGGTGATGGCATCTACCGAGGTCACTTTACAGCTTAAGGTTGTCATTCGCTCTCTCTGTCGGGAAGTCTATAGGGCTTAACGGTTAGCTCAGGGTTTACCGTTATTCATTATGGCCAGCTCGTCCCAGATCGCGTCAATTCGCGCGGTCACGGCAGGATCTTTTTTGATCGGGCGACCCCATTCACGGTCGGTTTCGCCAGGCCATTTATTTGTGGCATCCAGTCCCATCTTTGAGCCAAGACCGGAAACCGGCGAGGCAAAATCCAGGTAATCTATCGGCGTGTTTTCGACTAACACCGTATCGCGCGCCGGGTCCATTCGCGTGGTAATGGCCCAGATTACGTCATTCCAGTCGCGGGCGTTAACGTCATCATCGCAGACAATAACAAATTTGGTATACATAAACTGGCGCAGGAAAGACCATACGCCCATCATCACGCGTTTAGCGTGACCAGGATACTGCTTCTTCATCGTGACCACCGCCATGCGATACGAGCATCCTTCAGGCGGCAGATAAAAATCAACAATTTCCGGGAACTGCTTTTGCAGGATCGGCACAAACACTTCATTTAGCGCCACGCCCAGCACCGCCGGTTCGTCCGGTGGACGTCCGGTATACGTAGAGTGATAAATCGCATCTTCACGCTGCGTAATGTGCGTCACGGTGAACACTGGGAAGTTATCCACTTCGTTGTAATAGCCGGTGTGGTCGCCGTAGGGGCCTTCTGGCGCCATTTCACCCTGCTCGAGGTAACCTTCCAGCACAATTTCAGCACTGGCCGGAACTTCGAGATCGTTAGAGATACACTTCACGACTTCGGTTTTCGTTCCGCGCAGCAGGCCTGCAAACGCATATTCAGAGAGCGTATCCGGCACGGGCGTGACGGCTCCCAGAATGGTGGCCGGATCGGCGCCTAAGGCGACAGACACCGGGAAACGCTCCCCCGGATGCGCAGCGCACCACTCCTGGAAATCCAGCGCGCCGCCGCGATGCGACAGCCAGCGCATAATGAGTTTATTCTTGCCAATCAACTGCTGGCGGTAAATACCGAGGTTTTGCCGCTCTTTGTGCGGGCCGCGCGTAACGGTCAGCCCCCAGGTGATCAGCGGAGCGGCATCTTCAGGCCAGCACTGCATAATAGGGATTTTGGTCAGATCAACCGCATCGCCTTCCAGCACTTTCTGCTGGCACGGCGCGCCGCGCAGGCGCTTGGTGGGCATGTTCAGCACCTGCTTAAACTGCGGCAGCTTGTCGAACAGATCGCGGAAGCCCTTCGGAGGCTCCGGCTCTTTCAGAAACGCCAGCAGTTTACCGACTTCACGCAGCGCAGAGACGTCTTCCTGCCCCATTCCCAGTGCAACACGACGCGGTGTACCAAACAGATTGCACAGCACCGGCATGGAGTAACCTTTCGGATTTTCAAACAGTAATGCGGGGCCACCGGCACGCAGGGTGCGGTCAGCAATTTCTGTCATTTCCAGGTAAGGATCGACAGGAAGTGTAATACGTTTGAGTTCACCCTGCTTTTCCAGCAGCGTCAGGAAGTCGCGGAGATCGTGGTATTTCATGCAGTTAATCATGGCCTCTCTGTAAGCGCTTCATTATACGGCGTAAGCCTGCTTGATGCTGTAATTTTGTTAAATAAGCGTGAACTTATGCGTTCTGTTCCATTTTCCCCCATTATAATCAACTTAGCGATCCCGCCAGGGTTTTGATATGCTTGCGCCCCGAACTAAGGGAAAGAGTGATTATGCAGGCCTGGTATTTACTGTATTGCAAACGCGGGCAACTTCAGCGCGCGCAGGAACATCTTGAACGTCAGTCTGTAAATTGCCTGACGCCCGTGATCACGCTTGAAAAAATGCAGCGCGGGAAGCGCACAACCGTCAGTGAGCCGTTGTTCCCGAACTACTTGTTTGTGGAGTTCGACCCGGAAGTCATCCATACCACCACCATCAGCGCAACGCGCGGCGTCAGCCACTTCGTTCGTTTTGGTGCCCATCCGGCAACGGTTCCGTCGACGGTCATTCATCAGCTGTCGATTTATCAACAGCCTGAGGGGATCACCGACCCCGAAACCCCTTACACAGGCGATAGCGTCGTGATTACCGAAGGCGCTTTCGAAGGCCTGCAGGCGATTTTTGCCGAGCCGGACGGGGAAGCGCGCTCTATGCTGTTGCTCAATCTGCTGAACAAGCAGGTGCTGCAGAGCGTTAAAAACACCGACTTCCGCAAGCTTTAAACGTTTATTCCGAACAGATTACGCACGTTGTCATCCGTCTGCGCCGAAAGCCAGTGCGGATCCTCTCCGCGCCACTTCGCGACGCTCTCAACAATGTGCCCCAGATACGCGGGCTCATTCCGCCGCGATGCAGGTTTGGATTTCATATCGCGCGGTAGCAGATAAGGCGCATCGGTTTCGAGGAGCAGCCGGTCAGCCGGGATTACTGGCAACAGCTCACGAAGTTCAAGCCCGCGGCGCTCATCGCAAACCCAGCCGGTAATACCTAGATAAAGCCCTCGCTTCAGGCAATCCAGCGCTTCCTGCCGTGAACCGGTGAAGCAGTGCAGTACCGCGCCGGGCAGTTTCTCCAGCCACGGATCCAGAAGTGTCAGGAAACGCTCATGCGCGTCGCGGCAGTGCATAAACACGGGCATTTCAAGCTCTGCTGCGAGCGCAAGCTGGGCAGTAAACGCCTTTTCCTGCTCTTCAGGCGTGGAAAAATTACGGTTGAAATCGAGACCGCATTCGCCGATCGCCACCACTTCTGGCGTCTTCGCCAACCTGTAGAGAGTGTCGCCACTTTCCGCTGTCCACTGGCTGCTGTCGTGAGGATGCACGCCAGCGGTAGACCAACAGCGATCGTAGCCTTGAGCCAGCTGCTGCGCCTGCTCGCTCTCATGCAGGTTGGTGCCCGTCAGCAGCAGTCCTTTCACCCCGGCGGCAAACGCGCGCGCAACCACCTCATCACGATCTTTCGCAAACTGCGAGCTGGTCAGGTTGAGTCCGATATCAAACATGCAAATCCCCATATAACAACCGCCCTGACGGGCGGCTGATTTTACTCTTCAGTGGTCTTGTCGGACGTATCGTCTTCGTCATCCGCTCGACGCCCTTTACCCACGTAGAAACGCGAGAAGAATACGCCGACCTCAAACAGGCAGTACATCGGTATGGCCAGCAGCGTCTGCGAGAAAACATCCGGCGGTGTCAGCAGCATGCCGACCACGAAGGCGCCCACCAGAATATATGGACGCTTCTTACGCAGGTCATCCGGGGTCGTTACTCCTACCCAGCAGAGCAGCACAATGGCCACCGGCACTTCGAATGCCACGCCAAACGCCATAAACAGCGCCATCACAAAGCTGAGGTAGCTGGCGATATCCGTCGACACCTGGACCCCTTCCGGCGCGGTATGCGTCAGGAAGCCGAAGGCCAGCGGGAAGACGACGAAATAGGCAAACGCCATGCCGATATAGAACAGCAGCGAGCTGGACACCAGCAGCGGGATCACCAGCTTGCGTTCATGCTTATACAGCGCTGGCGCCACAAACGCCCACACCTGGTAAAGAATGACCGGTGCAGAGGCAATCAACGACACCCAAAAGGTCAGCTTGATGGGGGTAAAGAACGGAGAAGCAACGTCTGTTGCAATCATCGTTGCGCCCAGCGGCATCTGCTTGATCAGCGGCGCAGAGACCACCTGATAGATATCGTTGGCAAAATAGACCAGGCACAGGAATATGAGCAAAACCGCAACAATGCAGTTTAACAGGCGCTTACGCAGCTCAATGAGGTGCGTAATCAGCGGTTGAGTATCATCTACTGCCATGTTTACGCTTTATCACTCGACGAGGGGGATGATTCGGAAACGGACGCAGCGGGCTTCACTTCCGCCGCTTTTGCCACAGGCTCTTCTGGCTGCGCCTGTTTTTTCAATTCGGTTTCGTGCGGCGTCTGTTCTGGTGCGGCAGCCTGATGTTCAGCACTGGCAGGCGTTACGCCCTCGCGCTGCTCCTCGCTGCCCTTAACCACCGGGTTATGGATGGTGTTCGCTTCATCGCTCGCTTTTTCAGGATCGTTAACGCTATAGGAACGCTTCATCGATTCCGCCGCTTCGCGCAGCTCATCCATTGACGCTTTCAGTTCCGGCGTCAGGTTATCCATGCTCGCCTTCTCGACCTTTTTCAGGCTTTCCTGAAATTCCTGCAGCTTAAGCTCCTGCGCCAGTTCATTCTGAACGGTCGATGCCAGCGATCTCAGCGCACGAACCCAGCCCGCAACGGTTTTCACTGCCACCGGCAGACGCTGCGGCCCCAGCACAATCAGGCCAATCACAAAGACCAGCAGGAGCTCACTAAAACCAATGTCGAACACGACTTACACCTGCTCTTTATCGTGGCGTTTAGCGTCTTCCTTTTTGGCTTCTTCTTGCTTGTCGGCGATGGATTTAGCAGTAAAGTCAGCGTCCTGGCTGGTTTTATCCTGCTTGCTCTCATCATCGCTCATCGCTTTCTTGAAGCCTTTGATAGACGCGCCCAGATCGGAACCAATAGAACCGAGCTTTTTGGTGCCAAACAGCAGCACGACGATGACGGCAATAATGACTAATTGCCAGATACTGATACCACCCATAAATGTTCCTCAGGGATAGATGATTAATGAGTCAGGTCGCATTATACGTATGCGACCCGTCGATAGCGACGCACGCTCAGCGCGTTTTTCGCCAGCCTGCCAGCCAGACTACCACCCCGCCAGCCATCAACCAGGCGGGCATCATCTGCCAGTCCGGACGATTGATCAGCAGCAGCGTACCGCTCAGTAGCAGCGTTGCGCCAATCCCAAAGAGATAGCGTGACTGTCCCTGGCGAACACGGCTGGACTGAAGCTCGCGGGCGATTTTATCCATGCTGTGCTGAAGGTTCTTGCTCTGACGCAAACTGTCATAAACCAGTTCAGGAATTTCAGGCATTTTTTCTATCCAGAACGGGCCTTTCTCTTTCAGCGAGCGCACCAGCGCCGGAATGCCAACCTGATCCTTAATCCAGGATTCAAGGAAAGGTTTCGCGGTCTTCCACAAGTCTAACTGAGGATAGAGCTGTCGGCCTACACCCTCAACGTAAAGTAATGTTTTCTGAAGTAAAACTAGCTGTGGCTGAACTTCCATATTAAAGCGGCGAGCCGTGTTGAACAGGTTCAACAGCACGTGCCCGAAGGAGATTTCCGCCAGCGGTTTTTCAAAAATCGGTTCACAAACGGTCCGGATCGCGAACTCAAACTCTTCGACGTTGGTATCCGGCGGCACCCAGCCGGAATCGACGTGCAGCTCGGCCACCTTACGGTAGTCGCGGTTGAAGAACGCGATGAAGTTCTCAGCCAGATACCGTTTATCTTCTTTGTTCAGCGACCCCACAATCCCGCAGTCGATACCGATATACTTCGGATCCTCAGGATGCTCGTAGCTTACGAAGATATTGCCCGGATGCATGTCCGCATGGAAAAAGCTGTCGCGGAACACCTGGGTAAAGAAGACCTGTACGCCACGTTCGGCCAGGAGCTTCATGTTTGTTCCCTGTTTCTCCAGGGCCACCACATCCGAAACCGGAATACCGTAGATACGCTCCATCACCATCATATTCTGGCTGCAGTAGTCAGAATAGACTTCAGGTACATAGAGCATCGGGCTGTTTTCAAAGTTGCGACGCAGCTGAATGGCGTTTGCCGATTCGCGCAGCAGGTTAAGCTCATCAATCAGCGTTTTTTCATATTCCCGCACCACTTCCAGTGGACGAAGGCGACGCCCGTCCGGCAGCAGGCGTGGCACCCAGCGCGCCAGACGATAAATCAGCTTCATGTCCGCTTTGATGACTGGCAGGATGTCCGGACGAATGACCTTAATAACGACTTCTTTGCCGTTTTCTTTCAGACGCGCGGTATGCACCTGCGCAATAGAAGCCGATGCCAGTGGGTTAATGTCGAAATCGTCAAACCAGGTCTCGACGGGTACATTTCCCATCGCCTCTTCAATTTGCTTTTTCGCGCGCGCGCCGTCAAACGGTGCGACGCGATCCTGCAGCATCGCAAGCTCATCGGCAATCAGAGGCGGGAAGAGATCGCGGCGGGTCGACAGCATCTGCCCGAATTTAATCCAAACCGGACCGAGTTCCTGCAGCGCCAGGCGCAGACGCTCACCCAGCGGTTGACCTTTATGGCGATTGGGCATCCAGAAGAGCATCCGCCGCCAGATACGAAGCGGCAGCGTGATACGCATTTTGGGGATAAGCTCGTCGAGCCCGTAGCTCAAAAAGGTGCGAATAATAAAATAGAGGCGCCGAATTTCACCAGGCGTCATTTGCCCTCCAGTTTTTCCAGCCGTTTGGTTAACGCATCAACCGCACGTTCAACAGCAGCGGTCTCTTCCGCAAACCATGCAACTTCCAGTGGCCCGGGCGCCATTCGCCACTCCTCAGTCAGCACTTCCGCCGCATAGCGTTGCTGGCGCTGGAGGCTTTTACGCGCAAAGGAGGCGCCGCCATGAAGAACTTTCCCGATGCCTTCGGCGGCAATGTCGCCGATAAAAGGCGCGAGCAGCTCCGCCGGATCGAACTCCGCCAGGTCGGTGAGCGCAACGAAGTTCTGCACGACCTGAATGTCGCCCTCCACTTCCAGCTCACCGCTGCGGATAAGCGCCGTTAATTGCTGGCGATCGCGCAGTTTTGGCAGCACGCTCATGTGCGTGATGACCGAGCAGTCGGCGTCACCTTCCCACGCCCCCAGAACGTCAAGCTGGCGTTCGCTGAAGACCAGCACAAGCGGCGTCGAGAACTCTTTTAAAACAATACGTAATACCTTCCCGTTTAGCCGCTGACGCGCTGCTTTAAGCGCCGGAGCACGATAGAGAAAAGCATTCAGTACGTTTTCGATACCTGCGGTGACTAAGGGTTTAAAGGGCACGGGACACCTCCACTCAGAACTTGTAACCGCGATGCAGCGCGACGACACCCGCCGTCAGGTTGAAATACTCAACGTTCTCAAATTCTGCATCCTGCATCATGGCTTTTAATGTGTCCTGATCCGGGTGCATACGGATAGATTCCGCCAGATAGCGGTAGCTTTCCGCATCGTTGGCCACCAGCTCACCGATGCGCGGCAGGACGTGGAAGGAATAGGCGTCGTAAGCTTTGCTCAGCGGCTCAATGATCGGTTTTGAGAACTCGAGCACCAGCAGACGTCCACCCGGCTTCAGCACGCGGTACATGGAGCGCAGCGCTTTTTCTTTATCGGTCACGTTACGCAGACCGAAAGAGATCGTGATGCAATCAAAGGTATTGTCCGGGAATGGCAGCGCTTCGGCGTTTGCCTGCACATACTCCACATTCCCCACCACGCCGATATTACGCAGCTTTTCGCGTCCCATTTTCAGCATGGAGTCATTAATATCGGCGAGAACAACGCGACCGGTTTCGCCCACCAGACGGGAGAATTTCGCGGTTAAATCGCCCGTACCACCAGCTAAATCCAGCACCGTTTGTCCACGACGTACGCCGCTGCAGTCAATGGTGAAGCGCTTCCACAAGCGATGAATGCCGAACGACATCAGGTCATTCATCACATCGTACTTCGCCGCCACGGAATGAAATACGTGGGCCACCATGTCAGCTTTCTGCGCTTTGGCAACAGTCTGAAAGCCAAAGTGCGTTGTGTCTTGTGAATCGTCAGCCATCTCAGAGCCTGCTTATCAGTAAAATGTTCGTGAAGTGTAACAGATTGGGCGCGTTTGCCCTACGTTTCAACCACCGCGAAAGAAACGCGCTGGAGTCTCGTCTGGTGATAAATCCGCCGCTAACGTATTGTCTTCACTGTTTGTATTTTGTTCGTCCGCACCTTCTCGCAGGCGAAACTCGTCGTCCTGGGCGGTGGCCTGTTCGACCAATTCCGGATTAATCTCGCGTTTAACCTCAACCCCCAGGCTACGGAATGATTCGGCCTGTGCCAGCAGATTGCCACGTCCGGAGGCGAGTTTTTTCATCGCCTGGCGGTAGTTATCCTGCGCACGATCCAGGCTCTGCCCGACTGAAGACATGTCGTCCACGAAGAGGCGCATTTTGTCGTAAAGCTTGCTGGCACGATCGGCAATCTGCTGAGCGTTGCGGCTCTGGTGCTCATAGCGCCACAGGTTCGCAATGGTGCGTAACGCCACCAGCAGCGTGGTGGGGCTGACCAGCATAATGTTATTTTTGAGCGCTTCGGTGATAAGCTCGGGCTGTCTGTCGAGCGCCAGCAGGAACGCGGGTTCTACCGGGATGAACATCAGGACATAGTCCAGCGAGCGCAGACCCGGCAACTGCTGGTAGTCTTTTCTGCCGAGCAGGCGAATATGATTACGCACGGAGGCAATGTGCTCCTGCAGCGCAGACTCGCGCGTGTAATCATCGTCCGCATTAAAGTAGCGTTCATACGCCACCAGCGTCATTTTGGCGTCAATCACCACATCTTTACCCTGCGGCAGCCGCACAATCACATCCGGCTGCATTCGCGAGCGGGCATCGTTTTCAATACTCACCTGCGTTTCGTATTCATATCCTTCCCGCAGTCCAGAGGCCTCCAGCACGCGGGTCAGCACCACTTCTCCCCAGTTGCCCTGGGTTTTGTTATCCCCTTTCAGCGCGCGGGTCAGGTTGACCGCTTCCTGCGCCATTTGCGCATTCAGCTGCTGAAGATTGCGAATCTCATGCGCCAGCGTGTGTCGCTCGCGGGCTTCCTGACCAAAGCTGTCCTGCACCTGACGGCGAAAACCGTCCAGCTGTTCGCGCAGCGGCGTCAGCAGGCTGTTCAGGCTCTGGCGGTTCTGTTCGTCAACGCGGCGGTTGCTGTGCTCAAAAATCCGGTTGGCGAGGTTCTCAAACTGTTCGCTGAGGCGCTGCTCGCTGTTGATCATCTGGCGGATTTTGTCTTCCGCATGCAGCTGGGTGGATTCAAGACGGGTAGTGACTTCGCGGAGATCGGCCTCCAGCGAGGTGTTGATATCTCGCAGGTTGCGCAGCTCGTTGTTAAGCAGCTCGCACTCCTCTCGCCAGTGTTCGCTCAGGGCAAGCTGCTGCTTTGCCGCACTTAATTCAGCGACTATCTCTTCGCGCTCTGCCAGCTGGTCGGCCTTCTGCTGTGCATGCTGATAGCTGGAAATGAGCCAGCCTATCGCCACGCCCGCCACCGCAATTACCGCGTAAATCAGGATCGAGATATCCACAATGCCCCCTGCATCAACGTATTACCCGCACAAAATAGAATTGTGCTGTATAAACGTCCAGTTTGAAAGGGTTTTCCTGCGAGGCGCTACGCAAAAAATAAAGGCCGAACGCGTCGGCCTTTGATTTCAGAAGAGAGGATTAGATCAGGCGACGCGCGGCTTCCACCACGATTTTCACCGCATGACTTTCGGTCTGCTTCATGGTTTCGGCGTTCGGGATCTCCTGCTGGGTGCGGTTGACGATAACGCCCGCCACCATACCGGCACGCAGACCCTGGCTTGCGCACATGGTCAGCAGCGTTGCGGATTCCATTTCGTAGTTCATCACGCCCATGGACTGCCACTCTTCCATTGAGCCTTTGAAACGGCTTACCACGCGGCCTGAGAAGGTGTCGTAACGTTCCTGGCCCGGGTAGAAGGTGTCGGAAGAGGCGGTGACGCCCACGTGGGTAGTTGCGCCCACGGATTTCGCGGCTTCAACCAGCGCGGTGGTGCATTCGAAATCAGCCACTGCCGGGAATTCCATCGGTGCAAAGTGCAGGCTTGCGCCGTCCAGACGAACGGACGCGGTCGTGACCAGCACGTCACCCACGTTGATGTGCGGCTGGATAGCGCCGGTGGTGCCGATACGCAGGAAAGTACGGATGCCCAGTTGTGCCAGCTCTTCAACAGCAATAGACGTAGACGGACCACCGATACCGGTAGAGCACACGATCACCGCTTTGCCATCCAGCTCTGCGCGCCAGGTGGTGAACTCACGATGGGCAGCCAGCTTGACCGGCTTATCCATCAGCGCGGCGATCTTTTCCACACGCTCAGGATCGCCAGGGACGATAGCGAGCGTAGCCCCTTGTAAATCGTTTTTGGTGAGGCCGAGATGAAAAACATCAGACTTAGACATAGGTGACTCCTCTGTGGGTCGGTTAGTCAGAAGAAGTAAAACGGTACTTTACAGAAGCAGTAAGCATATTTTCGTGACATACCTCACCATGAATGAAAATGATTACATTGAATTTCCATAAAAAAGTGATTTACATCACATTAACAAGTTATATCGCCAGGTGCTGCACAAAAGATAGACCGTTTAAGGCACTGTGAGTTGTTAACCTGGTGTCTATATTTACCTTTGCGCTAACTCATTGGTACGGAGAATGCCATGACTGAAAAAACCGGTTTTGCACCTGCTGCGGCCCCACATGCTTCAACCATTGTGTCGACGCCAGAAGCGGCAATTACCGCGGGCGAGACCTCTATTCCCACGCAGGGAGAGAACATGCCTGCTTACCACGCACGGCCAAAATCGGCGGACGGCCCGCTGCCCATCGTGATCGTGGTACAGGAAATTTTCGGTGTTCACGAACACATTCGCGATCTCTGCCGCCGGCTGGCGCTGGAAGGGTATCTGGCCGTTGCGCCAGAGCTCTACTTCCGTCAGGGCGATCCGAACGACTACAGCGATATTCCAACATTGCTCAGCAACCTGGTGAGCAAAGTCCCGGACGCGCAGGTGCTGGCCGATCTCGACCACGTCGCCAGCTGGGCGGCGCGCAACGGCGGCGATCCGCATCGTCTTCTGGTCACCGGTTTCTGCTGGGGCGGACGCATTAGCTGGCTGTATGCCGCGCATAACCCGCAGCTCAAAGCCGCTGTCGCCTGGTACGGCAAACTGGTGGGTGAAAAAACGCTGAATTCACCGAAACATCCCGTCGATATCGCCACCGAGTTAAATGCCCCCGTGTTAGGGCTTTACGGCGGTCAGGACACCGGCATTTCGCTGGATTCGGTTGAGACCATGCGCCATGCGCTCCGCGCGGCAAATGCGAAGGCGGAGATCGTGGTGTATCCGGATGCCGGGCACGCGTTTAATGCCGATTATCGTCCGAGCTATCACGCAGAATCAGCCAAAGATGGCTGGCAGAGAATGCTGGCGTGGTTTAGCCAGTACGGCGGTAAGAAAGCGTAATAAAAAAGCCCGGTGGCGGCTATGCCTTACCGGGCCAACAGGTAGGCCGGGTAAGCGTTTTCGCCACCAGGCAATCCAGCACCGCTACGCCTGACGCAGGTTCTGCGCCGCCTTCACCATGTTCGCCAGCGCCGCGCGCGTCTCCGGCCAGCCGCGGGTTTTCAGTCCGCAGTCCGGGTTCACCCACAGGCGCTCTGCCGGAATGCGCTGGGCCGCTTTTTTTAGCAGGGCTTCAATCCACTCCACGCTCGGCACGTTCGGGGAGTGAATATCGTACACGCCCGGCCCGATTTCATTCGGGTAGTCGAACTCTTCAAACGACTCCAGCAGCTCCATGTCTGAACGCGAGGTCTCGATGGTGATCACGTCGGCGTCCAGCGCGGCAATCGAATCCATGATGTCGTTAAATTCGCAGTAACACATGTGGGTGTGGATCTGGGTGTCATCCTTCGCCACCGCAGCGTTGATGCGGAACGCCTCCACGCCCCACTGCAGGTAGGCATCCCAGTCGCTGCGGCGCAGCGGCAGGCCTTCGCGCAGCGCCGGCTCGTCAATCTGGATAATGCCAATGCCTGCCGCTTCCAGATCCGCCACTTCATCACGCAGCGCCAGGGCAATCTGTTTGGCGATGGTTTCACGGGTCACGTCTTCACGCGGGAACGACCAGCAGAGAATGGTCACCGGACCGGTCAGCATCCCTTTTACCGGCTTGTCGGTCAGGGACTGGGCATACTTCGCCCACTCCACGGTGATCGCTTCCGGGCGGCTGACGTCACCGATAACCACCGGCGGCTTGACGCAGCGGGAGCCGTAGCTCTGCACCCAGCCGTTCTGGGTAAAGACGAAGCCGTCCAGGTGCTCGCCGAAGTATTCCACCATGTCGTTACGCTCGGCCTCGCCGTGCACCAGCACGTCCAGCCCCAGGCGCTCCTGCTCGATAATCGCCTGCTTGATGTGTTCCGCGATGCCGGTGCGGTAGTGATTCGCATCCAGATTGCCCTTTTTAAAGTCCAGGCGCAGGCCGCGGATCTCCGTAGTTTGCGGGAAAGAACCGATCGTCGTTGTTGGCCACGCGGGCAGATTGAAGCGGGCGCGCTGCGCTTCAGCGCGCACCTCGTACGGGCTCTGACGCTGGCTGTCCCGGGCGGTGATGGCCGCCAGGCGTTTTTCCACCGCCGGGTTGTGCACGCGCGCCGAGTGACGACGCGCCTGGATCGGGGCGCTCCATTCGGTAATTGCCGCCGTGTCGCCGCTGTTCAGCGCGTCGCGCAGCAGGGTCAGCTCTTCACATTTTTGCAGCGCGAAGGCAAACCAGCTTTTTACTTCAGGGTCGAGACGGGTTTCCACGCTCAGATCGATCGGACTGTGCAGCAGGGAACAAGATGAGGCCACCCACAGCTCACGTTTGTCGACGATGTCTTTGATTTGTGCGTATTTCTCGGTGAGATCGGCGCGCCAGACGTTACGGCCATTGATCAGCCCGGCAGAGAGCAGCCAGTCCGCTGGCAGGCGCTTGTGCAGTTCCGCGACATCGTCTTTACCGTGTACGAGATCAACGTGCAGGCCTTGAACCGGCAGCGCGGTAATGGTCTTCAGGTTCGGCGTCACGCCTTCAAAATAGGTCGTCAGCAGGAGTTTTACCTGACCGGTGAGCGCGTCATACGCCGGTTTGAAGGCATCGAGCCAATCCTGCGGCAGCTCAAGCACCAGCGCCGGTTCGTCGATTTGCACCCACTGAATGCCGCGTTTGCCCAGCTCACTCAGCACCTGTTTGTAGACCGGCAGAATATCCTTCAGCAGGCTGAGTCGGTCAAACGGCTCGCCCTTTACTTTGCCCAGCCACAGGTACGTTACCGGCCCGAGCAGCACCGGTTTCACCTGGTGGCCCAGCGCCAGCGCTTCATCCACTTCGTCCAGAAGCTGCGTCCAGGCCAGCCTGAACTGCTGGCCTTTGACGAATTCCGGCACCATATAGTGATAGTTGGTGTTGAACCACTTGGTCATTTCCGCCGCTGCCGCTGGCTCACCCGTTGGCGCGCGGCCACGGCCGATGCGGAACAGGGTATCGATATCTACCGATCCATCTTTGTTCTGATGACGAGCCGGCACGTTGCCAAGCAGCAGGCTGGTCGTCAGAACATGGTCGTACCAGGCGAAATCGCCCACCGGCAGCAGGTCAATGCCCGCCTGTTTTTGCTGATCCCAGTGGCGGGCGCGCAGCTCGCGTCCTACCGCCAGCAGCTCTTCGCGGGTGGTATTACCCGCCCAGTAGCTTTCTTGCGCTTTTTTCAGCTCGCGACGCAGGCCGACGCGAGGGAAACCGAGAGTGTGATTGCGGATTGTCATGTTTTTCTTCCTCTAATTAATTGTAAATCCTTTGGATTTTGAATTTAGGGAAGGCGGCAAGTTTGCTCATCCCCGGGAGCTTACATGAGTAAGTGGCCGGGGTGAGTAAACGCAGCCAACGCACCATAAATTTAAATGACGAAGGATTTTAGCCGTCCAGATGTTTACACATCCATAATTGGCAGTTACTGTATATTCCTCAAGCGCAAAATGTTCATGGCGAAGTGAAGGACTTTCATGATCGAGATTAAACACCTGAAAACGCTACAAGCGTTGCGGAACTGCGGTTCGCTCGCGGCGGCTGCGGCCACGCTGCACCAGACCCAGTCTGCCCTTTCTCACCAGTTCAGCGATCTGGAACAACGCCTCGGCTTCCGTCTTTTTGTGCGTAAGAGCCAGCCGCTACGCTTTACGCCGCAGGGTGAAATTCTCCTTCAGCTGGCGAATCAGGTCCTGCCGCAAATCGCGAGCGCGCTGCAGGCGTGTAACGAACCGCAGCAGACCAAACTGCGCATCGCCATTGAGTGCCACAGCTGTATTCAGTGGCTGACCCCCGCGCTTGAGAACTTCCGCCAGAAATGGCCGCAGGTGGAGATGGACTTTAAATCCGGCGTGACGTTCGACCCGCAGCCCTCGCTGCAGCAGGGCGAGCTGGATCTGGTCATGACCTCTGACATCCTGCCGCGCAGCGGCCTGCACTATTCGCCGATGTTTGATTATGAAGTGCGCCTGGTGCTGGCGCCGGACCACCCGCTGGCCGCCAAAACGCGCATCACGCCGGAAGACCTGGCGACAGAAACGCTGCTGATTTACCCGGTCCAGCGTAGTCGTCTGGATATCTGGCGCCACTTCCTGCAGCCGGCAGGCATCAGTCCGCAGCTGAAAAGCGTGGATAACACCCTGCTGCTGATTCAGATGGTGGCGGCCAGAATGGGTATCGCGGCGCTGCCGCACTGGGTGGTGGAGAGTTTTGAACGCCAGGGTCTGGTGCAGACCAAAACCCTGGGTGAAGGACTGTGGAGCCGACTGTACGCCGCCGTGCGCGATGGCGAGCAGCGTCAGCCGATTACGGAGGCGTTTATTCGCTCAGCGCGGAACCACGCGTGCGACCATCTTCCGTTTGTGCGGAGCGCGGAGCGACCCATCGGCGATGGACCCACAGCGAAGCCAGGATCACCGCTCCCCCAATAAGGAAGCTCGGCCAGTGCGGCTGTTGCTGCCAGATGGCGAGGTTGACCAGCAACCCTGCCGGGACATGCACGTTGTTCATGATCCCCAGCGTACCGGCGTCTACCTGCGTAGCGCCGTAGTTCCACATGAAGTACCCCAGCCCTGACGCCACTACGCCCAGCCAGACCAGAACGCCCCACTGCACGGCGGCGGTCGGCAGCTTTTGCGGATTACCGAGCATAAACCACGCCGCCACCGCGACAATCGCGGCGCCCATATAGAACCATGCGAACGCGTTATGCTGCGGCATCGGGCGGGTTTCCATCAGGCGTTTGTAGCCCACCATGCCGATGGCGAAACTGATGTTGGCGAGCTGGACGAACATCAGCCCGGTCCAGAAGTGATCGCTCACTTTGTCGTAGCGAATAATCGCCGCGCCGATCACCGCCAGCGCGGCGCTCAGCAGGTATCCCCAGCGCAGACGGCGTTTACTAAGCAGATCGTATATCAGCGTGATGTAGAGCGGCGTCAGCACGGTAAAGAGCAGGAATTCGGAGACGGACAGGTAGACGTAGGCTCGGAAGCTGAACAGATACATGATGCCGAGCTGCATCGCCCCCACCAGCATATACAGCACAATCGTTTTCAGCGATTGCCCGCGCGTGCGCAGAAACGGCAGGAACACCAGCGCCGCCAGCCCCACGCGCATCAGCACCGAGAAGTAGCTGTCGACCGAACCGGCAAGGTATTCGCCAATCAGGCTAAAGGAGAAGGCCCACAGGATAGTGGTGATAATGAGTAGCGCCACAATGCTTGTCTCTCAGAAAGAAGGACAGGCATTGTAGCGAACTCTTTAGTTGACAACTGAGCAATAAACAACCGAATGAAGATTATTCAAGGAACAGTTTACGCAGATACTTCGGTACCGCGTTGTCAGCGTTAGAACCAATCACTTCCAGCTCAGGGTGCAGATCCTTCAGACGCTGGTGCGCGTTCTGCATGATGCAGCCCTTACCCGCCATCGAAAGCATCTCGGCGTCGTTCATGCCGTCACCGAAGGCGATACAGTCTTTCAGCCCGAAGCCCAGGCGTTTCGCAACCGCTTCCAGCGCGTGACCTTTGGAGACGCCACCCGCCATTACTTCCAGACAGGTCAGGGTTGAGAAGCTCACGTTGACGCGATCGCCCCAGCGGGCGTTGATCGCCTGTTCCAGCGGGAGCAGCTCTTCGTGGCTGTCACAGGTGAAGAACACCTTGCTGATCCCTTCCGGCTCCAGCAGGCCCGGTTCGTAAAGGGAGTAGTTGAATACCGCTTCCTTGAAGAAACGCATTTCATCCGGGCGGTGGCGGTTCATAAACCAGTCGTCGTCGCGGTAAACGTTAGTAACGATAGCCGGGTTGTCATGCACCACGCCGAACAGATCGGCGGCAATATCGCGATCCAGATTGTGGGTAAAGATCAGGTTGCCGTCGGTATCATGCACGCGCGCACCGTTGGAGGTGATCATGTACGATTTGATCTCAAGATTATCGCGGATCTGCCCTACGTCCACGTGGTGGCGGCCGGTGGCGAACACAAAGTTCACGCCACGGGCAGTCAGGAGTTTTAAGGTCTCTTTCGCGTAAGGCGACAGGGTGTGGTCGGGGGAAAGCAGCGTGCCATCTAAATCAGATGCAACAACCTGGTACATAGGGATTTCAACCTCTGGTGGAAAACAAGAATCAATTATGCCTGTTGAAAAATTCAACAATGGCGTTAAGCGCGACTGAGCGCATAGCGTCCTTTTCAAAAAGGATCTCATGGAACGCGCCGTCAATGACCAGCGGTTTACCCCCTTCACAAGGGTGACCGGCTGCAGCGCGCAGTTCACAATAGCGGTCGTGCATGCGGTTATCCACCACACGCTCTTCCTCCGCCTGAATCAGAAGCGTCGGCGTGTCATCATCGCCCACGCCCGCCAGCACCTGCTCACCGGCCAGAATCCCCTCCCGCACCCAGTGCCAGGTCGGGCCGCCGACGCGCAAGCGCGGTTCATCGGCATAAAAGCGCAGGTTGCGGCGATAACGCTGCCGGCTATGGGTTAAGACGTTGATGGCGAACGGCAGCGCGCGCCAGCGTCCTGTGCCAATGGCGTAACCTTCACGAATGCGCTGATGGCCCTCAGCCCAGTCAAGAAGATGGCGCACCATCCAGTCAGGAAAACGGATCACGATACCGTACATCGGCGCGGTGAGCGCAATGGCGTCGCACTCGTGCGCATAACGCTGCAAAAACAGCGTCGAAATGGCGCCGCCCATGGAGTGCGCAAGAATATACCGCTTGCGCCAGGGGCCGGGCTGAACGTCCTGCTGCCAGAACGCGGCAAAATCGTCGACGTAATCGCTAAAGCGATCGACGTGCCCACGGTGCGTGTCCGGCAGCATACGTCCGGACAGCCCCTGTCCACGATGGTCGATGATCAGAACATCGAACCCCATATGGACCAGGTCATAGGCCAGCTCGGCGTATTTAACGTAGCTTTCAATACGCCCGGGGCAGACCACAATCACCCGGTCATTTTTTTCATTTCGGAAACGAACGAAACGCACCGGGATGCCCCCGACGCCCGTAAACTCATCTTCCTCACGCTGCCGCCAGAAATCGGTCAGCGGCCCCATAGAGAAAGCAGCAAAAGCGTTTTCTCGTGTTTCCCAGTCCTTTTTCTGCTGAAACATTGGGTTTCCACTCACGTAATCCAGGGAATATCGTTTTTTTCGTCACCGGTCACAAAATGACTCAATAATAGCGTATTGTGGCATAAAAATAGACGGTTCGGGAGTTTCAAATGACCTTCGAATGGTGGTTCGCCTACCTGCTGACATCCATTATCCTCAGCCTTTCTCCGGGCTCGGGGGCTATTAACACCATGACCACCTCCATCAATCACGGCTATCGCGGTGCGGCGGCGTCGATTGCCGGTTTGCAGACCGGGCTGGGCATTCATATTGTGCTGGTCGGGATCGGTCTGGGGACCCTGTTCTCCCGCTCCGTGCTGGCCTTTGAGGTGCTGAAATGGGCCGGGGCAGCGTATCTGATTTGGCTCGGCATCCAGCAGTGGCGCGCGGCAGGCTCCATCAACCTGAATACGCTGGCTCTGACGCAAAACCGCGGCCATCTGTTTAAGCGTGCGGTATTCGTCAACCTGACCAACCCGAAGAGCATCGTTTTCCTCGCCGCGCTGTTCCCGCAGTTTATCGTTCCGCATCAGCCCCAGGTGATGCAGTACGTGGTGCTGGGCGCGACCACTATTATCGTCGATATCATCGTGATGATTGGTTACGCGACGCTGGCGCAGCGAATTGCGGCGTGGATTAAAGGGCCTAAGCAGATGAAGGCCCTGAATAAAGTCTTTGGCTCGCTGTTTATGCTGGTTGGCGCGCTGCTTGCGTCAGCGCGTCACGCTTAGCGAGAAATGATGAGATGAATGCCGAAGCCGGCGAACAGCGCGCCGGCGAAGCCGTCAATCCACTTCGCGATACGCTGATAGCCGCGGCGCATCGCCGGTAAGGCAAACAGGCTGGCCACGATAGTAAACCAGGCAAAGGTTTCAACGACGATCAGCAGGAAGATTCCCCAGCGTGCGCCTGCGCCGACGCTATCGCCGACAAACAGCGAGAACACCGAGCCGAAATAGATAATGGCTTTCGGGTTCGCCAGATTGGTCAGCAGCCCTTTTACAAAGCTGCGGCCGCCCGTAGCCAGCTCCACCTTTGGCTCTTCCGGTTTTTTCTCTTCTTTCTTCAGCGCCCCGCGCAGCATCTGGTAGCCCATCCAGCACAGGTACAGCCCGCCGCCGACCATAATGATGTTATGCAGCCAGGCCATTTTCGCCAGAATCAGGTTCAGACCGAGCAGCGCAACGGCCGCCCAGACCATAACGCCCATGGTGATACCGAGCACGCCCATCATCGCCTCTTTGCGGGAGCGGCTGACGGCGGTTTGTGATACGAAGAAAAAGTCCGGGCCGGGGCTCATCAGCGCAACGATGTGCACTAACGCCACGGTGAGAAATAGCATTAACATAATTAGCTCGCGGGGAAATAATTCAGTGAGTCATCATCCTGGCACTTTTTCGCCCGGCTGACTACTCCTCATCATCACCATCAACGTGCGAACGGATGAGCGCCATAAACTCTTTACCGAAGCGCTCCAGCTTGCGCGTACCGACGCCGTTGACGCTGAGCATTTCGCTGGCGCTGAGCGGCATCTGCTCAGCCATTTCGATCAGCGTCGCGTCGTTGAACACCACGTAAGGCGGGATGTTTTCTTCGTCAGCGATGGCTTTACGCAGCTTGCGCAGTTTGGCGAACAGCTTGCGATCGTAGTTACCGCCGTAGGATTTCTGCATCACCCGCGGTTTCAGGGCGATAACGCGCGGCACGGCGAGCTTGAGTTCAACGTCACCGCGCAGCACCGGACGCGCCGCTTCGGTCAGCTGCAGGGCGGAATGCTGGGCAATGTTCTGCGTGGCGAAGCCGAGGTGGATCAGCTGGCGAATGATACTCACCCAGTGTTCGTGGCTCTGCTCCTTGCCAATACCGTAGACCGGCAGCTTGTCGTGGCCCATATCGCGGATACGCTGGTTATTGGCGCCGCGCAGCACCTCCACCACGTAGCCCATCCCGAAGCGTTGATTCACACGGTAAATGGTCGAGAGCGCCTTACGCGCGTCCATCAGGCCATCGTACTGCTTTGGCGGATCGAGGCAGATATCGCAGTTGCCGCACGGCTCCTGGCGCCCTTCACCAAAGTAGTTGAGCAGCACCAGACGACGGCAGGTTTGCGCTTCGGCAAACGCGCCCATCGCGTTGAGCTTGTGGCGCTCGATATCCTGCAGCTGTCCCTGCGGCTTCTCTTCCAGACAGCGGCGCAGCCACGCCATATCGGCCGGATCGTAAAACAGCATCGCTTCCGCAGGCAGACCGTCACGCCCGGCGCGGCCGGTTTCCTGATAGTAGGATTCGATATTGCGCGGGATGTCGAAATGCACCACAAAGCGCACGTTCGGCTTGTTGATGCCCATTCCGAACGCCACGGTCGCGACGACGATCTGCAGGTCGTCACGCTGGAATTTCTCCTGCACGTCCGCGCGGATGTGGTTCTCTAACCCGGCGTGATAGGCGGCGGCGCTAAAGCCGCGATTTTGCAGACGCGCGGCGGTGTCCTCCACCTTCGCGCGGCTGTTGCAGTAGATGATGCCGGACTTGCCGCGCTGCTCCTGGACATAGCGCAGGAGCTGATCCAGCGGCTTGAATTTTTCCATCAGCATGTAGCGGATGTTAGGGCGGTCAAAGCTGCTGACCTGAATATACGGGTCGTTTAGCCCGAGCAGGCGAACGATATCCAGCCGCGTGGTGTCATCCGCCGTGGCGGTAAGCGCCATAAACGGCAGCTCGGGGAAGCGCTGACGCAGCTGGCCGAGGGCCGCGTATTCCGGGCGGAAATCGTGTCCCCACTGGGAAATACAGTGCGCTTCATCCACCGCCAGCAGCACCGGGTTCCAGTGCGCCAGGTGATCGAGGAAGTTATCCAGCATCAGGCGTTCCGGGGCGATATACAGCAGGCGGATCTGCCCGGTGCGGCACCCGGCCATCACCTCTTGCTGCTGCTCCCGGGTTTGGGTCGAGTTAAGACAGGCTGCCGCCACGCCGTTGGCGAGCAGCTGGTCAACCTGGTCTTTCATCAGAGAAATGAGAGGGGATACCACGACCGTCAGGCCGTTAAGCACCAGCGCGGGCACCTGATAACAGAGGGACTTACCGCCACCGGTCGGCATCACCACCAGGCAATCACGACCTTCCAGCACCGTTTCAATGATGGTTTCCTGGCCAGGGCGGAACTGCTGGTAGCCAAAGGTTTCATGCAAAACCTGTTTAGCCAGCGACTCCTGATTCAATACTTCCGCCTGCGCCACGTTAACCCCATATGCCAGAAATGAAACAGGCGCTATTTTCAGCGCCTGAGAGAGAAACTTCAACGTTTAACGCAAAAACATTCGAACAGCCTAGAGAATATCGTTCAGCATCACGCCCACGCCGACGCGGGTCTGGTTGAAGTTGTAATCGATAAGCGACTCGCCGTAACCGCTGTACACCTGAGTATAGATGCGGACATGCTTCGTCATGGGATAGCTTAAGCCCACTTCCGCACCGCCGTAGCCGGTGTTCCAGTTGTACTGGCCTTTGGCGCTGAGCACGGCATCACCTAACTGATAGCCGACTTTAAGCTGGTAGTAGCCCATATATTTGGTGATGTCCGGATTGTCATCCGTGCTGCCGACCACATACCACGGCTTCACTTCCACCATCCAGTTACCGTTCTGCGCCATCAGACGCGTATAGGCACGGTTCCAGCTACGGGATGTCGGGTCAGAACGACCGTTGGAATCATGGTTAAAGCCCACTTCGACGTCACGCAGCGTCCAGCCCGCAAACTCATAATCCGTTGCAAAACCGAGGAACAGCTGCGGCTCATAGTTGGTTTCACGGAACGGTGAGGACTCTCCGCTGTTAGAGAGCTGCCACCAGGATTTCTGGGTGTAAGACGCCCCGAGCACCGAGTTTGGCCCCAGAATACCGCGCCAGAACGGGAACGCGAGGCTGAGCTGGAACTTCACCTCATCTTTACGCGCATTATCAGACCAGTTATAGGAGCTTATCGCCTCTTTGTTGAGATCGCTGGTCTGGGTATAAATCACATAGTTGGTGTCATACGGATAGAGCGTGAACGGATTGTCATGCTCCTGAAGAAGGTTCGCGATAATGCTACCGTGAACGGCAGGTTTATCATGCACCTCTTTAATCGTCGCTTCCTGCGCATATGCTGTGAGGGGCAGCGCAACCGCCGCCAGTAACCAGGCCAGATACGTCCGCATCGGTGGTGTTCTCCTGCAAAAGAGTAAAATTAGCTGAATAGTTATGTGGCGAACATTCTACAGACTTCTGCGACAACTGCTGCATCCTCGTTTCTGAAAGTGGAATTCCTTGTTGCCGAGGCATAAAATCAACATTTCGTTAACAATAAGGATGTGATGCCTCATGTCAGCCATGCTTACCGCCGAAGAAGTGTTAAAACTCGTGGGCGAGATTTTTGTTTACCATATGCCGTTTAACCGCGCGCTGGGACTGGAGCTGGAACGTTACGAGAAAGACTTTGCCCAGCTGAGCTTCAACAACCAGCCGATGATGGTAGGTAACTGGGCGCAAAGCATTTTGCACGGCGGCGTGATTGCCTCCGCGCTGGACGTGGCGGCAGGTCTGGTCTGCGTGGGCAGCACGCTGACCCGCCATGACACCATCAACGAAGACGAACTCCGCCAGCGTCTGGCGCGCATGGGCACCATTGATTTGCGCGTCGACTATCTTCGCCCGGGGCGCGGAAATCGCTTTACCTGTACCAGCAGCCTGCTGCGCGCGGGAAATAAAGTTGCCGTGGCGCGCGTTGAATTACACAACGAAGAACAGGTGTATATCGCCAGCGCAACCGCCACTTATATGGTGGGTTGAGGCGGCAAAATCGGGTAAAATTAATTCACTTTTTTGTAACGGATTTTCCCGATGGATGCTAAACAGACGCGGCAGGGCGTTTTACTCGCCCTTGCCGCTTATTTTATTTGGGGTATCGCCCCGGCGTATTTCAAGCTTATCGCCTACGTTCCGGCCGATGAGATCCTGACTCACCGCGTTATCTGGTCATTCTTCTTTATGATTGCGCTGATGAGCCTCAGCCGTCAGTGGTCGGGCGTAAAAACGCTGCTGCAAACCCCGAAAAAGATTTTCCTGCTGGCGCTCTCAGCGGTGCTGATTGGCGGCAACTGGCTGCTGTTTATCTGGGCGGTGAATAATCATCACATGCTCGAAGCGAGCCTGGGGTACTTCATTAACCCGCTGGTGAATATCGTGCTGGGGATGATTTTCCTCGGTGAGCGCTTCCGCCGGATGCAGTGGGTGGCGGTGATTCTGGCCTTCTGCGGCGTACTGGTGCAGCTCTGGACCTTCGGCTCGCTGCCGATTATTGCCCTCGGCCTGGCGTTCAGCTTTGCGTTCTACGGCCTGGTGCGTAAGAAGATTGCGGTGGAAGCGCAGACGGGAATGCTGTTTGAAACCCTGTGGCTGCTGCCCGTGGCGGCGATTTATCTCTTCGGCATCGCCGACAGCGCCACCAGCCATATGGGCAGCAACCCGTGGTCGCTGAACCTGATGCTGATGGCGGCGGGCGTGGTGACCACCATTCCACTGCTGTGCTTCACCGGTGCCGCGACGCGTCTGCGTCTCTCCACGCTGGGCTTCTTCCAGTACATTGGCCCGACGCTGATGTTCCTGCTGGCGGTGGTGTTTTACGGCGAGGTGCCGGGGGCGGATAAGATGGTAACGTTCGCCTTTATCTGGGTGGCGCTGGCGATTTTCGTTGCCGATGCGATTTATACCCAGCGCAGGGTGCGCAAAGGGCTGTGATGTTACCCTAACCCTAACCCTCTCCCACAGGGAGAGGGAATTCGATCGTAAGGCGGGTAAGCGCAGCGCCACCCGCCAGATTTTTACAGCCAGTTCCGGCGCTTAAAGTACAGATACGGCGCCAGCCCCGCGAGGATCATAAAGATAATCGCCCCCGGGTAGCCAAAGCTCCATTTCAGCTCCGGCATAAACTCAAAGTTCATCCCGTAGCTGGACGCCACCAGCGTCGGCGGCAGGAACACCACAGACACTACCGAGAAGATCTTGATGATGCGGTTCTGCTCGATGTTGATAAAGCCCATCGCCGCCTGCATCAGGAAGTTCACCTTCTGGAACAGAGATTCGTTGTGCGGCAGCAGGGATTCGATATCTCGTAAGATCTCACGCGCCTGCTCCAGCTGACCGCCCGGCAGACGCGCCTTGCGCACCAGGAAGTTCAGCGCGCGCTGGGTATCCATCAGACACAAGCGCACCTTCCAGCCGATATCTTCCAGCTCTGCCAGCGTGGAGAGCGCTTCGTCGTATTCATCGCCCTGATGGCCTTCCATGATCACGCGGCTAAGCTTTTCCAGATCGCTGTAGATATTTTCAATTTCGTCCGCCAGCTGTTCAATTTTGGTCTCGAACAGATCGAGCAGCAGCTCGTAAGCGTTACCGTCCACCATTGCCTGGCTGCGGGCGCGCATGCGGTAGAGGCGAAATGCCGGCAGCTCGCGCTCGCGCAGGGTAAACAGACGGCCGTCGCGAATGGTAAACGCCACGGTGGAGTTACCCGCGTGGTCTTCCGCATCTTCAAAGAAGAAGAAGGAGTGAATATGCAGACCGTCTTCGTCTTCAAAAAAACGCGCGGATGCTTCGATGTCTTCCAGTTCCGGGCGGGTTGCCAGGCTTTGCCCCAGTTCAGATTGTACGCGAAGGCGTTCATCGTCGTCCGGCTCGACCAGATCCACCCATACGGCATCAATGAGGGGCTGTGACTCTTCGGCTTCAAGCCGAGTCAGTCGGTTATTTTCGAGTTGAAATGCGCTCAACATGACCGGGACTCCCAATGCAAAAAATATCGGACAGTTCGGTGGGCACACAGAAACAAATTGGGTTTCAGACCATTAAACAGCCTGACTCAGCGCGACGGGAATAATGCAGGTCGCTGACAACCACTAAGGCCATCAGCAAGAGGAAATAGCCTTAGGAGTTGTTCCTGGATGACAGGGAATTGAGCCAGTATCTACTGGGTGTGTCCAAGGCGAATGTCCTCTTAGCGTAATCGTGCGCGCATGTTACGCCAGCTATAACTGTGGCGTCAACACGCAACGGAACGCTGAAGGGCATTAATTGACCTTCACTGTATAAGGCTAGCAGATTATTACAAAATAATGATATTTTTCTGAATGTTAGACTGTTTCCAGCTTCGCATAGGCCGCCACCAGCCATTTGATCCCCTGCCCCTGGAACGCTACCTGCAGGCGGCTGTGCTCGCCGCTGCCTTCCAGATTCACAATGGTGCCTTCGCCAAACTTCGAATGGCGCACGCGCTGGCCCAGCTTGTAACCGGTGTCGGTTTCCGCAATCGGCGAGCCCATGCGCTGATGGCTGACCGGACGGCTGATGCTCGCTCGCAGACGCACCTCTTCTACGCACTCTTCCGGCAGCTCGCCGATGAAGCGCGACGGACGGTGATAAACCTCTTTACCGTACAGACGGCGTGTTTCGGCGTAGGTTAGCGTCAGCTTTTGCATCGCGCGCGTCACGCCCACGTAGGCCAGACGACGTTCCTCTTCCAGACGTCCGCCTTCATCCAGCGACATCTGGCTCGGGAACATCCCCTCTTCCATCCCGACGATAAACACCTGCGGGAACTCCAGACCTTTGGCGGAGTGCAGGGTCATCAGCTGAACCGCATCCTGCCAGGTGTCCGCCTGCCCTTCACCCGCTTCCAGCGCGGCGTGGGAGAGGAACGCCTGCAGCGGCATCAGGTCTTCGTCTTCTTCGTTGTAGCTGAACTGGCGCGTTGCCGTGACCAGTTCCTCTAAGTTCTCAATACGGGTCTGGCCCTTCTCGCCTTTCTCCTGCTCGTACATGGTTCGCAGGCCGGAGTCTTTAATCACCCGGTCAGTCTGCACGTGCAGCGGCATGTCGGCGGTTTCCTGGGCCAGAGCGTCAATCAGCTCAAGGAAGCGCTGTAACGCGCTGGCGGCACGTCCGGCGAGCGCTTTTTCCTGCAGCAGCTCGCGGCACGCCTGCCACAGCGTCAGCTGGCGATCGCGCGAGGCCTGACGCACCACGTCCAGCGTGCGGTCGCCAATCCCGCGGGTCGGCGTGTTGACCACGCGCTCAAACGCCGCGTCGTCGTTACGGTTGGCAATGAGGCGCAGATACGACAGCGCATCTTTGATTTCCTGACGTTCGAAGAATCGCATGCCGCCATAAATGCGGTACGGCATGCTCACCTGCAGCAGCGCCTCTTCCAGCACGCGCGACTGGGCGTTGCTGCGGTAGAGAATGGCGCACTGCTCCAGCGCGCCGCCGTTGTCTTGCCAGGTTTTGATGCGGTTCACCACGAAGCGGGCTTCGTCGAGCTCGTTGAAGGCGCAGTAAATCGAAATCGGTTCGCCGTCGACGCCGTCGGTCCACAGCTTTTTACCCAGACGCCCGTTGTTGTTTTCAATCAGGGCGTTGGCCGCGCTCAGGATGTTGCTGGTTGAACGGTAGTTCTGCTCCAGACGGATGGTTTCCGCGCCGGGGAAATCGTTGAGGAAGCGCTGGATATTTTCTACCTGCGCCCCGCGCCAGCCGTAGATCGACTGGTCATCATCGCCCACGATCATCACCTTGCCGGTATCACCGGCCAGCAGGCGGATCCACGCGTACTGAATGTTGTTGGTATCCTGGAACTCGTCCACCAGGATATTGGTGAAGCGTTCACGGTAGTGCTGCAGGATGTGCGGCTTGTTGAGCCACAGCTCGTGGGCGCGCAGCAGCAGCTCGGCAAAATCCACCAGACCGGCGCGATCGCACGCTTCCTGATAGGCCTTGTAGACGTTCTGCCAGGTCTGCTCGACCGGGTTGCCGAAGCTCTGAATGTGGTGCGGGCGCAGCCCCTCGTCCTTCTGGCCGTTGATGTACCACATCGCCTGACGCGGCGGCCACTGCTTCTCATCGAGGTTCATCGCCTTGATCAGGCGTTTCAGCAGACGGAGCTGGTCTTCGCTGTCGAGGATCTGGAAATCCTGCGGCAGGTTGGCGTCCATATGGTGCGCGCGCAACAGGCGGTGCGCCAGGCCGTGGAAGGTGCCAACCCACATGCCGCCCTGGCTGGTGCCCATCAGCTGAGCGATACGGTGGCGCATCTCTGCTGCCGCCTTGTTGGTAAACGTCACCGCCATGATGGAGTACGGGGAGCAGTTTTCCACGCTCTGCAGCCAGGCGATACGGTGAACCAGCACGCGCGTCTTACCACTGCCCGCTCCAGCCAGCACCAGCAGGTTGGTGCGCGAGGCGGCAACCGCGTCACGCTGTTTGTCATTAAGGCTGTCGAGCAGGTAAGAAACGTCCATTGGCACCGTCACGTCATGTCGGGCGGGCAAATGTTTCCATTCGCCAAAACCCTGTTAATTTATACAGAACAATTGATGATTATATCAGCGTCGTGAGGGATGCCAACCGTGAAATTTCCACGTGCGGCAGAAGACGGCTGTCGGTTGCGGTCATCAGCTCCGCATTTTCCGGCTTGATCCAGCAGGCCTGCATCCCGCAGCGGATAGCGCCGGCCACGTCCGTAGTCAGGTCATCCCCCACGTGCAGAATGTTACCCAGCGGCAGGTTAAGCTTATCTGCCGCCAGATGGTACATATCATTAAATGGCTTCGCGCGCCCGTGAGGACCCGCACGCAGCACGAACTCAAAATAATCGCTGAGGCCAAACAGCTCCGGCTGAGCATTGCCGTTAGTGATCGCCACCAGCGGCCACTTTTCGGCAAGCTTCGCCAGCGTGTCGTGGGTCTCCTGCGGCACGTCGATACGGCTGCGCCATTTGGCAAAGTTTTCCATGGCCGCTTCGGCACCGATGGCCGCGTCCTGCGCGCTCAGGCCGGCATTGAGCATCGCCTGCTCGACCGCACGACGACGCCATTCGGTCACGTCGTGGTAAATGTCCGGCTCGGTTTCCCGCAGGGACTGACGGAGCTTCTGAAAGTCCTTGTTCTGCATCGCTTTCAGCGCGGGATGGTAGTTCTGCACAAACGCCAGCGACTCCTGCTCGGTACGCAGGATCACCTCGCGGTTGTCGTAAAGGGTGTCATCAAGGTCAAACGTCAGGGCTGAGATCTGACCAAGTGGGCGGTAAAAACGCATTATTTCCCCCGTTTGGCGCGTGGATGCGCCGCGTCATACACCGAGGCAAGGTGTTGGAAGTCTAAGTGGGTATAGATTTGAGTGGTCGACAGATTCGCGTGGCCAAGCAGTTCCTGCACGCCGCGCAGATCGCCGCTCGACTCAAGCATGTGTGTCGCAAAGGAGTGGCGCAGCTTGTGCGGATGAACGTGGCTGTTCAGCCCCTGCTTAATGCCCCACTCCGCAAAGCGCTTCTGGACGTTACGCGCGGAGATCCGCTTGCCGAGCTTCGACAGGAACAGCGCATCCTCTTCGCTGCCAAACAGCCCGCGCAGGTCAAGCCAGTGCTCAATCCAGGAAACTGCATTGCGGCCAATCGGCAGGCGGCGCTCTTTGCTGCCCTTGCCCATTACCCACACTTCACCGGACTCCAGATCGAGGTGTTTGATATCAAGATTAACCAGCTCTGACAGACGTAGCCCGGCACCGTACATCACCTCCAGCATTGCGCGGTCACGCACGGCGAGCGGATCGTTAAGGTCGATATCCAGCAGGCGGTTTACGTCGTCAACGTCGATATTTTTAGGCAGATGGCGCGGCGCTTTCGGCGTGGCGATCCCCTTTGCCGGGTTGGCTTTTAAGCCCCCCTGGCTGACCAGCCAGTCGAAGAAACTGCGCAGCGCCGAGAGCCTGAGCGCCAGGCTTGCCGGGCTGAGATTTTTTTTACGGCTACGCACGACGAACCCGCGTACCGTCGCAGCGTCACATTGTTGCCAGCTTTTCAGGCCGATTTCGTCGGCGATCTGCATGATGGCATCAAGCTGACGCTGGTAGTTGAGCAGGGTAATGGGGCTAAGCTGACGCTCCACGCCCAGATAGCGCAGAAAGCGCGAGACGTCAGTGGCGAGCAGTCCGTCCGTCATACGCGCTCAATCCAGCGCTCCAGCAGCTCGGGCAGCATCAGGGCGATCTCTTGTAACAGGTGCGTAGCTTGCCCCTGCTCATAATGATGCGCATCGCGGCTGGTAAATAACATCACGCCCAAATCTCCATCGCGCCCCATCAGCGACATCGCCACCGAGCCAATCGCTTTGGCTTCCGGTAACACCACCAGCAGCTCAGGCCCGTTCAGCGGCCCCAGATAGTGGTGCTCATGGCCCAGACGCTGAATGCGCAGCGGTTCAAACGCCTGACGGCTAAGAGCCAGATGGGTGAACCCCGACGGTGCGCCAATGCGCCAGCGGTCAGGGAAAAGCCGAATCGTTGCGCCCGCCAGCCCCAGCTCGCGAGCCCAGCGGTGGAAGCGGCTGAGGAACTCGTCAAGACTGTGCGCCGACGCCAGACGCGCCTGCAGATGCAGCAGACGATAGAACAGGCTTTCGTTGGTGCTGGCCTGCTCCATCAGCAGCGTCATGTTCTCTTCTAGCTGATTGATATGGTTGCGCGAGCGCGCCATGTGCCATTCGACCAGCGACACGGTCCCGCGAACCGGATGCGGCACGCGCATCTCTTCGACGACGCGTGCATTGCGAATAAAGAACTCAGGATTGCGCAGCAGATAATCAACAACAGCTCTGTCGTCCAGTTCCGTCACTGTTTCCTGCAGTTCTTCCCCTGGTTGTTTCATAGATGGATAAACCCGTCATAGACATGTGCCGCCGGGCCCGTCATATACAGTGGATGACCCGGTCCTTTCCAGGCGATATCAAGCCGGCCGCCCGGTAATTCCACGCGAACCTCTTCTGCCAGTAACCCCTGAGAGATGCCCACGGCCACCGCAGCACAGGCGCCGCTTCCGCAGGCCTGAGTCTCGCCCGCGCCGCGCTCGTAAACCCGCAGGCGAATGTGCTCGCGCTTCACCACCTGCATAAAGCCGATGTTCGCGCGCTCCGGGAAACGTTCGTGGCTTTCCAGCACCGGGCCGAGCGTTTCGACCGCGGCGGTTTCCACATCATCAACCTGAATCACGCAGTGAGGGTTACCCATTGAGACGACGCCGCACAATACTGTCTGCTCGGCCGCACGCATAATATAGGTCTTTTCCGCTTTGTTTGCGCGAAACGGCACGACGGAGGGCTCGAAGTTAGGCTCGCCCATGTTCACGCGCACCAGCTCATCATCGGTGACGCTGAGCACCATGCGGCCATTGGCCGTGCTGACGCGAATATCACGCTTGTTGGTCAGCCCTTTCAGGCGGACAAAGCGGGCAAAACAGCGCGCGCCGTTGCCGCACTGGTTAACTTCGCTGCCGTCCGCGTTAAAAATACGGTAGTGGAAATCGAGGTCGGGATCGTACGGTGGCTCGACCACCAGCAGCTGATCGAACCCCACGCCCAGATGCCGATCCGCCAGGCGACGGATCAGTTCCGGGGAGAAAAACACATTCTGCGTTACCGCGTCGACGACCATAAAATCGTTGCCAAGGCCATGCATTTTAGAGAACTGCATCATTTGCTCCATTGCGCGGGTACAGAACGTTGTCGTCAGAGATTAACCTGAGTCGGGCCACCGTTGTCGCCACGATCGTTAGTATTTGGCGTGGTAGACTCAATGCCGCTTTGCGCGGGTTTCGTCGGCGGCGGCGCGGTTTTATCCGCCGGTGGGAAGTACAGTGGTCCCTTCAGTCCGCAGCCAGTCAGGCTAAACAGCGTGATGAGAACGGCAAGCGTTCGGAAAGCGTTTTTCATTATAAAGTTGCCCGTAAGTTCAAATCTGTTTCTATCATCGCAGGAGAAGACACAAAAGCAAGAGTTTGCCGCTTTCCTGCAACGGGAATTATTTAGGGTTATACTGCCGGCATCACGAAAAACAGGAACAAAACCATGAACGACAGTGAATTCCATCGCCTTGCCGACACCCTGTGGATGACCATCGAAGAGCGTCTTGACGACTGGGATGGCGACAGCGATATCGATTGTGAAATCAACGGCGGCATTCTGACCCTGAGCTTCGAAAATGGCAGCAAAATTATTATTAACCGCCAGGAGCCGCTTCACCAGGTGTGGCTGGCCGCGAAACAGGGCGGCTATCATTTCGATCTGAAGGACGGGGAATGGGTTTGCGACCGCAGCGGCGTACCGTTCTGGGATCTGCTGGAACAGGCGGCGACCGCGCAGGCGGGTGAGGCTGTGAGTTTCAGATAGTTTTGGTGCCGGGTGGCGCTGCGCTTACCCGGCCTACGGGTTCGAGCTGTTGTAGGCCCGGTAAGGCGTAGCCGCCACCGGGCTAGCGAAAAGGCTCAGGAGAAATACTGTTGCAGCAGCGGCGCGGTGTCCTGATTGGCAGGCGCGGCAGGCGTTACGGCCTGGGTGCGGAACGGGATCACCTGCGTACGACCGTCGACGTTCACAATCTGGTAGAACTGCGGCAGGTTAAAGTTGATAAAGCTTGAGCCGTAGGTGAAACGGTCATGCGAAGAGGAGTAGAAGCGGCTGACGTCGCGCACCAGCTCCTCTTTACTGCCTTCACAGTGGTGATACACCTCGGCGCGGTTGGTTTCATCCAGAATGTAGATGTTGAACCCGGCATCGTCGCCCGACTCTTCAAAGAAGAACTGAATAATCCCTTCGCTGGCGAATCCGTCCACCACCTGCGGGAGCTTAACGTGGTTGGTTTCCACCTGCACCGACAGGCCATGCAGCTTGTTGTGTGAAATCGCGCCGTAGAACTCGATGGCGTTTTCCAGCTTCTGTACCGACACGTTCAGGCGTTCGAAGAACAGGCCCCAGGTCTGGCCGGAGACGCGCAGCGCTTTAAAGCGCCCGGTTTCCTGACGGGTACTGGAGAGACGCAGTTCGATACACTCAGAAACCAGCTGCTGCACGCGGGTACGAATTAAACCGCGCAGGTGCTGGCTGTAGCAGAACACCTCAACGCTGTCCGGCGGTGCGGCATCCTGGTGCATCTTGCCGAGAATCGTTTTCAGCGCTTCGATCATCGCCTGCTCGCCGTTGAAATGCAGGGTACGCACTTCGTTCCACGAGTTGCGGTACAGCAGATCCACGCTGCCCACCAGGCAGTTTTGCTGCTCGCCAAAGCTGAAGACGTCCAGCTTGCGGAAGTCAAAGTGAACTACCTGATTGCGGAAGGCCGCCGTCGGGTCGTATTCCAGGTTGACGATAATCGCCAGATGGCGAATCTCGCACGGGCTGTAGAGCGCTTTCGGCGTTGGGGCAGGCAGACGCAGCGGGAAGTGGTGCGACACATCCGCGACCATCTCCTGCAGCTTAGCGAGATCAACCACCTCGTTGCCTTTGATAAACAGGCGCGTGCGCGAGGTCAGCAGGCCGTTAAACCAGGCCCAGGCCACCAGCTTGTTCAGGTAGCGGTTATACTCCAGCGGCTGATGGCTGATGATTGAGTCCATGCTTGGCGCACGGTTATACAGATACCACCCGGTGCGGTTTGCGCGGCCCGGCGGCACGTAGATAAAGGTCAGATTCGGTTCTGACAGGTCTGGCGAAATCTGCGGGTTAACCAGGGTGACTTTACCCGGCAGCGCTTCAAACGCGGCATACAGCTTACGGGTTAATACCCCGATGTCCTGCGGGCTGGCGGAAACGCTGAGGTTGTTACGGCGCGCAAAGCGGATCAGGTTACGATAGCTTTGCATCATCGCATCGAGCAGTTCGTTGTGCGCTTCACGCACCTGATCGATTTTCCAGTTGGCCCGGTTGTCGAGCATGGACAGACGCGCTTCGTCCCATCCCCACTCTTTCACTAACTGACTGACCACTTCACGACGCCAGCCCACGCAGGCGCGCTCGCGGCTCAATTTCTCACAGACTTTGAGATAGAAACATCGACGCACCAGGTCAAGACGCGTGGTGTCATCAATGGCTTTCAGGTATTCGGTCACGCGCTCCAGCATCATGCAGTAGGCGTCCAGCCCGAAGGAGACGATCTCCCCGTCGTGCAGACGTTGCTTGATATCTTTCGCCAGCAGGCGAGGCGTGGGGTATTCCCAGGAATAGGCTTCCAGCAGCAGCGTTTTCAGCACCGCTTTGTACGGCGAGTCGATACTTTTATAGAGCTGCCAGAGGCTTGCGCCAAAGTACTCTTCTGCTGACAGAGAGCTCAGACCGCCGAGGTCCAGCCATTCGTTTGGCGTCAGTACGCCCTGCGCGTAAAGCGACATGACGTAGTCATCGTAATGCTCTTCTTCTTCGCACGGGACCATATTCCACAGAATACGCTTCCCGGCCAGACGCACGGCAGTACGGTAAAATTCATCCAACAGTAAGATGTGCTGAGTCGAGCCGCAGTCCTCACCACCCAGACTGCCGCTTTCGTTATGGCGGAAACGGTTTTCATCAATCAGGAAGAAGCTCACTTCCACACCGAGCGATGCAGCCCAGCTCTCCAGCAGGCTGCATTTACGCTGCAGCAGCTGACGCTCTTCGTTATCGAGCCAGGACTGATGGCAGACCCAGATGTCCAGGTCCGAAGAACAGCTTTGCCCTACCGATGAGGTGCTCCCCATAGAGTAAACGCCGGTAATCGGTAGTTCACCTTTTGGAGACTCCTGTGGCGGCATGCCGCGGTAGAGTTCCAGTTCGTTGAGGTAATGCTGTTGGGTTTCATCAGGCGTGAAAAGGCAAATGCCCTGGGGAACGTTACCGTCAAGGTAGCCAGGCATCAGCGGATGGTGATAGTGCAATAATGTCGGCAGCAGACTGTATACCTGCTGGAAAGCAGGGCCCATGGCAGCAAGCGCGCGATCCACACGCAGTTGATTAATGGCATCCAGTCTCTGTTTCAGAGTCTCAATATAGAGGTACAAGACGTATCGCCTGATGTTTCCGGGTGTCGCAAGCTATTCAAAACACGAAAAACAGCGGACCCGCAGTATTTCAAAAAGATAACCGTTACCCTTTTTCGCCCTTATCATTTTTGGTGGTACCGACGAAAAAATGGTCTAAAACGTGATCAATTTAACACCTTGCCGGTTGACCGTAAAGAAAGATGCGCTACATACAAGTGTAGCACCGTTCTGTACGTGTAAATTCCTGAATACGGCTATGGCTGACGAATACGCCGCCCTGTCCCTCTCGCGCTTCATCAACCGTAAAACTGCCATCCCAGAGTCAACAATGTTAGGATGGTTAGCGATTGATAATGACGGTAACAAGCATGTTAGACAATGTTTTGAGAATTGCCACACGCCAAAGCCCTCTCGCGCTCTGGCAGGCACATTATGTGAAGCAGCGCCTTGAAGCCTGCCACAGTGGATTGCGCGTCGAGCTGGTGCCGATGGTCACGCGCGGTGACGTGATCCTCGATACGCCGCTGGCGAAAGTGGGTGGCAAAGGCCTGTTTGTCAAAGAACTGGAACTGGCATTGCTTGAGAACCGCGCCGATATCGCCGTACATTCAATGAAAGACGTGCCCGTCGAGTTCCCGGAAGGACTGGGGCTGGTGACCATCTGCGAGCGCGAAGATCCGCGTGATGCGTTTGTCTCTAACCACTATGACTCGCTCGACGCGCTGCCGGAGGGTAGCGTGGTTGGCACGTCCAGTTTACGCCGTCAGTGTCAGCTGGCAGAGCGCCGTCCTGACCTGATCATTCGCTCGCTGCGCGGTAACGTCGGCACGCGTCTGGGCAAGCTGGATAACGGCGATTACGATGCCATTATCCTCGCCGTTGCCGGCCTGAAGCGTCTGGGGCTGGAGTCGCGCATTCGCGTGGCGATGCCGCCAGAGCTGTCGCTGCCGGCCGTGGGCCAGGGTGCCGTCGGCATCGAGTGTCGTCTGGACGATGCGCGTACCCGCGAACTGCTCGCGCCGCTGAACCATGACGAGACCGCTATTCGCGTAAAAGCCGAGCGTGCGATGAATACCCGCCTCGAAGGGGGATGCCAGGTACCGATTGGCAGCTATGCTGAATTAACAGAAGGCGAACTGTGGCTGCGCGCGCTGGTGGGCGCCCCGGACGGTTCGCAGATGGTACGCGGCGAACGTCGCGGTAAAGCGCAAGATGCCGAGCAGCTTGGCGTGTCGCTGGCGGAAGAGCTGCTGGATAACGGCGCCCGCGAGATTCTGGCTGACGTTTATAATGGAGAGCCCCCTGCATGAGTATTCTTGTCACCCGCCCTTCTCCCGCAGGAGAGCAGTTAGTGAGCCGTCTGCGCGCACTGGGGCAGGTGGCCTGGAGTTTTCCGCTCATTGAATTCTCCCCCGGTCGGGAGCTCTCCGCGCTCGCCGACCAGATGAATACTCTTCAAGAAGGCGACCTGCTGTTTGCGCTGTCGCAACATGCCGTGGAATTTGCCCACGCGCAGCTGCAACAGCAGGGTTTGACCTGGCCAGCCGCCCCCCGCTATTTCGCGATTGGCCGCACAACGGCACTGGCGCTGCATACCGTAAGCAGCGTGGACGTTTGTTACCCGTTAGATCGGGAAATCAGTGAAGTCTTGCTACAATTACCTGAATTACAAACTATTGCCGGAAAGCGCGCGCTCATTTTGCGCGGTAATGGTGGCCGCGAACTGTTGGGCGAAACGCTGCGTGAACGTGGTGCAGACGTGACGTTCACTGAGTGCTATCAGCGTTGTGCAAAACACTACGATGGCGCGGAAGAGGCGATGCGCTGGCACGCGCGCGGCATTAATACGCTGGTGGTCACCAGCGGTGAAATGTTACAACAGCTTTGGTCGCTGATACCGCTCTGGTATCGCGAAAACTGGTTACTCCGCTGTCGGCTTCTGGTCGTCAGTGAGCGTCTGGCGTACCAGGCCCGGGAACTGGGCTGGCAGGATATTCAGATCGCTGATAACGCCGACAACGATGCGCTGCTGCGCGCATTACAATAACTCTCAAATGGGAAGCCATAATGACGGAACACGACAAATCCTCCGCCGTGGTTGAAGAGACCAGGGAGACTGTGGAAACGACGCCACAGCCAGAGACGACAGAGAAAACCGCTGAGAAGAAAAACGGCAGCAACAAAACGAGCCTCGCGCTGAGCGCGATTGCCATCGCCATTGCGCTGGCTGCAGGGGTTGGCCTGTACGGCCTGGTGAAGCAACAGGGCGCTAACCAGACGTCCACCAGCGATGCGCTGGTGAATCAGCTCACTGCCCTGCAAAAAGCGCAGGAGACGCAGAAAACCGAGCTGGAAACGGTGATTAAGCAGCAGGCCGCCGCGCTTGCCGAGGCGAACAGCAAACAGGAAGAGCTGGCTAAACAGCTGGGCGACGTGCAGCAGAAAGTCGCCACGATTTCCGGTACCGATGCCAAAACCTGGCTGCTCTCGCAGGCTGACTTCCTGGTGAAGCTCGCAGGACGTAAGCTCTGGAGCGATCAGGACGTCACCACTGCCGCCGCGCTGCTGAAAAGCGCCGATGCGAGCCTGGCAGACATGAACGACCCGAGCCTCATTACCGCACGTCGCGCGATCACCGAAGACATCGCCAGCCTCTCCGCCGTCTCGCAGGTGGATTACGACGGCATTATCCTCAAGGTGAACCAGCTGTCGAATCAGATTGATAACCTGCAGCTGGCGGATAATAACGACGACGACTCCCCGATGGATTCCGACGGTACCGAGCTTTCCAGCTCCCTGAGCGAATGGCGCATAAACCTGCAGAAAAGCTGGCAGAACTTTATGGACAGCTTCATCACTATCCGCCGTCGCGACGAAACCGCCGTGCCGCTGCTGGCGCCGAACCAGGATATCTATCTGCGCGAGAACATCCGTTCCCGCCTGCTGGTGGCGGCTCAGGCCGTGCCGCGTCATCAGGAAGAGACCTACAAACAGGCGCTGGATAACGTCTCAACGTGGGTACGCGCCTACTACAACACCGATGATGCGACGACCACCGCCTTCCTCGAAGACATTGATAAGCTGAGCCAGCAGAACATCACCATGAACGTGCCGGATAAGCTGGCCAGCCAGCCGATTCTGGAGAAACTGATGCAGACGCGCGTACGTAACCTGCTGGCGCAGCCGGGCGTACCGGCAGAGCCGTCGGGCGGAGCGGCACCTGCCCCGGCTCCGGCGCCTGAAAGCGCACCGCAAGGAGAGTAATGATGCTAAAAGTTCTCTTACTCTTCATCCTGCTGATCGCCGGGATCGTGCTGGGCCCCATGCTTGCGGGCCATCAGGGTTACGTCCTGATCCAGACCGATAACTACAACATTGAAACCAGCGTAACCGGCCTGACGATCATTCTGATCCTCGGCGTGGTGGTGCTGTTTGCGATCGAGTGGATCCTGCGCCGCATTTTCCGCACCGGTGCCCACACGCGCGGCTGGTTCGTTGGACGTAAACGCCGCCGCGCCCGTAAACAAACCGAGCAGGCGCTGCTTAAGCTTGCTGAGGGTGACTATCAGCAGGTTGAAAAGCTGATGTCGAAAAACGCTGACCATGCTGAACAGCCGGTGGTGAATTATCTGCTCGCAGCCGAAGCGGCGCAGCAGCGCGGTGACGAAGCCCGCGCTAATCAGCATCTGGAGCGGGCGGCAGAGCTGGCGTCCGGTGACCCAATTCCTGTGGAAATTACCCGCGTCCGCCTGCAGCTGGCACGCAATGAGAACCACGCGGCTCGCCACGGTATCGATCGCCTGCTGGAAGTTGCGCCACGTCATCCGGAAGTGCTGCGTCTTGCCGAGCAGGCGTATATTCGTACCGGCGCCTGGGGCTCGCTGCTGGACATCATTCCGTCGATGGCGAAAGCCGAGGTGGGCGACGATGAACATCGTGATGAGCTGCAGCGTCTGGCATGGATTGGCCTGATGGATCAGGCGCGCGCCGACCTGGGCAGCGACGGTCTGAAAACGTGGTGGAAGAATCAGAGCCGTAAGACGCGCCAGCAGGTTCCTCTGCAGGTCGCCATGGCGGAACATCTTATTGAATGTGACGATCATGACACGGCTCAGGAGATCCTCCTCGACGGCCTGAAGCGCCAGTATGACGATCGTCTGGTGATGGTGATCCCGCGCCTGAAAACCAATAATCCTGAGCAAATCGAAAAAGTGCTGCGTCAGCAGATTAAAAGCGTCGGCGATCGTCCGCTGCTGTGGAGCACCCTCGGTCAGTCGTTAATGAAGCATGGCGAATGGCAGGAGGCGAGCCTCGCCTTCCGTGCGGCGCTGAAACAGCGTCCGGACGCGTTTGACTACGCGTGGCTTGCCGATACGCTGGACAAGCAGCATAAGCCGGAAGAGGCAGCCGCCATGCGGCGTGACGGATTGCTGCTAACGCTGCAAAATAACGGTACGCAGCAGTAAATAAAAAGGAGGCCAGAGGGCCTCCTTTTTTTATCGCCTTTCTCCTGCTACATTCTTTGCACCCACATCCGCAAACGAATCCGCCAATGTAACGATGTCTTTTCATTAACCTTTTTTCACACACGCGCACATTTTGCAGCGTGGACTAAATCGTTTTTGAAAGGAAATCTCAATGAACTCGCTTTTGTATGCGCTTATCCAGGCGCTGCGCTGCCACCGCTGGCTGCGCCTGCTTGCCTGTGCTTTTATCTTTTCGTCACTGGGGAATGGTCTAACCCAGGTTGTGGTCTTCGGTTTGCTGCTAGCGTGGTCAGCCCCGCCCGCTCTGCTCACTCTCGCTTTTCTTTTCGCTACGGTACCAGGTTTCATCGGCAGTATCTTCGGTGAGAAGCTGTGCTCACGCTTTTCGCCGATATCCCTGCTGATACTGACCGAGGGGCTGGGCTTGCTCGCCCTGCTCTTTCCTCTGCTTGGCGTGGGTTACCACAGCGTTGCCGCATTGCTCGCCGTGCAATCCACCGAAGCCCTGCTCAGCGGGATGAGCTGGCCCGCGCTGACATTGCTCTTTAAGCGAGGACTTAGCGAAGCAGAGCTGCCCGCTGCAACCTGTCTGGAAAATGTGATTTTCGCTTCTCAGGTGTTATTAGGGACCGGACTCGGCGTGGTGCTGTTTCAGAAGACATCCGTGTTTACCCTACTGGCCATTGATGCCGCGAGCTTTCTGGGCTCATTAGTACTGCTATGGCTGGCTGGGCGCCGGTTTTCTCCGACACCAGGCCCCACCACTATGGAAAAGGGGGATGCTGCAACATTACGCTGGCAGGCGTTGACCGTTCGGCAGAAACGCAGCCTGCTCATCCTGCCGGCGCTGGCCGCCGTCGGCTCACCGGCGATGGCGCTTCTTCCGGCACTGGCCCAGCAGCTCCGTCCTCAGGATGCGGCGGGCCTTGCTTTGCCTTTGCTTTTCGCGAGAAGTCTGGGGCAGCTTAGTGGCCCCCTGCTGCTAAAAAAAGAGAGCCTGACGCGCTTTGCGGCCCACACGCCACGAATAATCGTTTGCCTGAGCATCTTTCTGGCCGCTTATGGCATGCTGCCGTTTTTGTCCGGGTGGACAGTATGTGCGCTGGGGATGATCTTTATCGCGCATCTGGCCTCGAATGTTCTCTTCGCAGCGGGCACGTTTGGGGTACTCAGTAGTTTTCCTCTCACGCAAACCGCTTCGGCCAGCGGTAAAGCCTGGCGCTGGCAAACGCTCAGCGCCTCTCTTTTCACCGGCATTGCAGCGGCGGTGGCTTCAGGGTTTGGCTCAGTACAGGCGCTCTATGCTGTCTCTGCATCGGCCCTGCTGATGGTTGCCCTGATCATGCGCTTGTATCGGGAATAAGGCATAAAAAAACGCCTGCTATAAAAGCAGGCGTCAAAACAGGTCTGTAAGACAACATATTTGGTGCTTCACTCAACGTTGTGTCCATGGTGTCTGATGAGGCCGAAGCGACATCTGTCAGTGGACGATAAGCACCGTAAATGGCTCTGCGTCATTCCTGAGTTTATGAGGCACTAAGGCGAACATAAGAGATGGAATGAGCATCTACACGCATATTATTGCACGTAACGTGCCAACATAACACCCAGAACTTTTACATGACGCAACATTTTAAGATAAAAGGAAATTATGCTGCTAAGCGCCGTCTTAAGCGCGACAACGTATCGGGAAAAGGCGGGAATATGTCGCCAGGAGGAGACAGCAAAACCCATAAATGTTTTTTTATCTAACTTTCAATGAGTTGTATGTCGCTGGATTGCGACAATGAAAAAGGACGCTGTCGGAGAATGACTACAGGGATGAGAAGCCGCAGAAAACAAAAAACCCCGCCGAAGCGGGGTTCAAAATTGGTCGGCGAGAGAGGATTCGAACCTCCGACCCACTGGTCCCAAACCAGTTGCGCTACCAAGCTGCGCTACTCGCCGATGTACTGCTTTTTGAATTTTTAGTTCAATTCATTTAAAAAGTCGTGGTGCGAGGGGGGGGACTCGAACCCCCACATCCAAAGGACACTAACACCTGAAGCTAGCGCGTCTACCAATTCCGCCACCTTCGCAATTCACAACTCTTTCAAATAATGGGGTGGCTAATGGGATTCGAACCCACGACAACTGGAATCACAATCCAGGGCTCTACCAACTGAGCTATAGCCACCACTGTATTCTTTCACGCGGTACTGACTACTTCTCAGACCACCGCAGCTCTAGCGCCGGGACTAAAATGGCGCGCCCGACAGGATTCGAACCTGAGACCTCTGCCTCCGGAGGGCAGCGCTCTATCCAGCTGAGCTACGGGCGCTTAGCGCCGTTGCGGGGCTGGATATTACGTACCTCCGTCCCCGCTGTCTAGTGCTTTTTTGAAAAAAATGCGCGTTTGGTTATGGTTTGCACATTTTGCCGCTTATTCCTCCACTTTCTGCGTGGTGCCGCGGCGACCCAGGCCAAAAAGCTTATATGCGGTCGTCACAGCCGCCAGGAAGATCATCCCGACAAACAGCGACATGCGGGTATCTTCATTAAAGTACATGCCGATTAATACGCAAATCAGGAACGCCATCGTCAAATAGTTCGCATAGGGGAACAGAATTGAGCGGAACGGATGGCTTTCGATCGCTTTTTTATGCGCATGCCGGAAACGTAGCTGGCTGATGAGGATAACAAACCACGGCACCATGCCCGGCAGTACGCTGGCGCTGTAGACGTAAACGAATACGCGCTGCGGGTTAGGAATGATGTAATTCAGGCAAGAGCCAATCAGCAGGATTACAATGGAGACCGCCACACCCGCCACCGGTACGCCGGCACGTGAGACTTTACTCATCGCCGCAGGCAGCTGGTTATTCTTCGAAAGCGCATAGAGCATACGCCCGCAGCTGTACATCCCGCTGTTACAGCCTGACAGCGCTGCCGTCAGGACCACAAAGTTGATGATGCCCGCCGCCGCCGTGATACCAATTTTGGCGAAGGTTAAAACAAACGGGCTACCCGTCGTGCCAATTTCGTTCCATGGGAAGATGGTCACGATGACGAAGATCGCGCCCACATAGAAAATCAGGATGCGCCACAGCACTTTGCCCACCGCGCTACGCAGCGTGACCTGCGGGTTTTTCGCTTCACCGGCGGTAATACCAATCAGCTCCACGCCCTGATACGAGGCCACAACGATACACAGCGCCGTCAGGAAGCCCTTCCAGCCGCCGGCAAAGAAGCCGCCGTTTTCGGTCAGGTTGCCAAAACCGATAGCGTGTCCACCGTTGCCAAAGCCGAAGAAAATCACGCCCAGGCCGACGACAATCATCACGATAATCGTGGTGACTTTGATCATTGCGAACCAGAACTCAATTTCACCGTAAAGGCGCACGGCTGCCAGGTTTGCCAGCGCCACCAGCCCCACGGCAATGAGCGCGGGTATCCACTGGACCATGTCCGGGAACCAGAACTGGACGTAGACCCCTATCGCGGTGATCTCTGAGATGCCCACCGCCATCCACATAAACCAGTATGACCAGGCCGTCAGGTAGCCGAAGAAGGGGCTCATATAGCGATGCGCGTAAACGGCGAAAGAGCCGGTTACCGGCTCCAGGAAGAGCATTTCGCCCATGGAACGCATAATGAAGAAAACAAACAGCCCGGCGATAATATACGCCAGTAATACGGAAGGGCCTGCCCATTTGAGCGTGCTTGCGGAGCCCATAAACAGGCCTACGCCGATAGTGCCGCCCAGCGCTATCAGTTCAATATGACGAGCTTCCAGCCCACGCTGTAGCTCCGGTTGTTTCTCTGCCATAGATCCTCGATTGTGTTTGCTATTTCCCGGCTTAATACCGGGTATTGTTTTTTAGGGGTACTAAAATACGGAGCGAATGGTTTCCTAAAATCTGCCAAATGGCAAACGATGCATTAAAAAAATGAATGCATTGCACAGATTATCAGCAGTTTTGCAGGCGAGTTGCAGCGCGAATAGCATATCGCGCTACATTTTGATTACATTTTCCCGGTGTAATGCCAGGCGAGGTAGCGTAACAGACGGATCTGTCGTTTGATGCGCGTCGGTTGCGATAGCAGGCGGTACAGCCACTCCAGCCCCAGATTTTGCCAGACCTTTGGCGCACGCTTAACGTGGCCGGTAAAGACGTCGTACGTGCCGCCGACGCCCATGTAGAGGGCATCAGGACAGACCAGACGGCAGTCACGCATCAGGATCTCCTGACGCGGGGAACCCATCGCCACGGTGACAATTTTCGCCCCGCTGTCACGAACGCGTTCAAACAGAGCCTGTCGCTCTTCCGGTTTGAAGTAACCATTCTGGCTGCCGACAATATTAACATTCCATTGACGACGCAGTTTCTCCTCCGTCTGGGCCAGTATCTCCGGCTTTCCGCCAATCAGGAACACGGGCGTACCCTGCACACCGGCGCGGGCCATAAGCTGCTCCCAGAGATCGGCCCCCGCCACGCGGGATACATTAGCGTCAGGATACTTTTTACGGATAGAGCGAACTACGCTGATCCCGTCCGCGTATTTAAATTCAGCCGCTTCAATCAGGCTTTTGACTTCCGCATTATCCTCAACCGCCAGCATTTTTTCCGCGTTGATGGCCACCAGCGTACCGGATTTCATCTGGCCGTCGGCGAACAGAAAGTCCAGCGCGTGCTGCATGTCGCGCCAGCCAATAAGCTGCAGGCCACGTAGCGCGTAGCGCGGTGCAGAAATTTTATCAGTCATTACTATCCTTACTCAGACTTGCGACAGCGTTGTGCTGCCCTGCCGCTCGCGCTTGTGCACGAGCCCTGCGCTGTCAAATAGCCAGTACAACAGTTTGGCCAGCAACAGGCAGAGGCCGAAAACGACCATGAAGAACACCACGCGCGACACGAACGAGTCCAGCCCTTCGCGCGCCAGAACGATCATATTGAAAATGGCACCAAAGCAGAAACTGTGCAAAATGGCGGCTTTATAGCGGTTGGTCTCTTCATTGCCGCGCAGATAAAGCCAGTCAAACCACTTGATAATCAGCCCAACGGCAACTGCACCGGGCAGAATGAACCACGCCCCCCCCATCACCACCAGGGAACCAATCAGCGTTGGCGAGATTGCCAGACCGGAATGGTTGTTCAGCACTTCCCAGGTAAAGTAATTTGCCGTGTTAAGCACCACGCCAGGCCGGTCCGGCCATAGCCAGGAAGGGATAAAGACGTAGAAGTCGCGAACAATCGGCGCCAGCCCCTGGAAATCAATCTTGTCGTAATTTTGCAGCAGCAATGCCAGATTTTCCCATGGGGAGAAAGTATCGCGCGTCAGGTAGAGGAACGTGTAAAACGCCTCATCCCCCGCCACGTTCATGCCGTAGCGCTTCAGCGCCAGCCAGAACATCCCGACAATGCCAAACACGCCTGCCGCAACCAGCATCCACAGCGAGATCCAGCCGCGGATGATGCCGATAAACAGGAAGATGGCGAAGGCGATGATAATGTTCGCGCGCGTGCCGCCCACAATCATGTAGGTCAGAATGCCAAACGCGACGGTGCTGACCAGGAAAAACAGCCACGCTTTGCTGTCCTGGCGCAGGAAAAAGACCACCAGCATCGCCGGAATGAAGAAGTAGAAGAAACGCTTAAGCGCCACGCCCGAGACTTCGGCCGAAAAAATCTGGCTGTAGGAGTGGAGCTTAAACAGCAGAAAGCCGTTATGCATGAAGAAGATACCGACGCTGACCAGGGCGATGGTCATCAGCATCACCCACGTCAGGTGGGTTTCCACCCGATTCATGGTAAAAAGCGGCCGGCGCGGGGCAGCAGCCTGCGCTGAACGAAGACGCGTTTTATAGGTGACGTAGTAGACGGCATAGAAGCAGGTTGCCGCCAGAAGCGCCTGGAGCAGGATTTCCGGCGGCGCGACGCTCACGTCGAAACGAAAGACCAGAATGCTGGTCAGCGGGAAGCCGAAAAAGAAGGTCAGCAGAAACAGTAACGAGAAGAAAACGTTAAAGTTGAAACGTACCCGGCGGAATTCAAACCAGGTAAGCGTGGCAATAAACAGGGTGCTCAGAAGCCAGACAACCAGTAAGCCGCTGAATTGCAACTGACTCATGCGTTGTCTCCTGAAGCGATACGCAGCGCACGGTGCCACGGCGTGAGGTAATTCGGGCTGAAGAAATCGATGCTATTTTTATCCACCAGCGTGAGCTGGCGTTGGGCTTCCCGAACCACCTCGACATTCAGCGTGTCTGAGGTAAACAGCACAGGAATATGCTGCTCGGCCATGTCCTGCCAGAACGGGTTGTCGCGGTTGAGCACGCACGGTACACCCGCCTGAATCAGCAGACACAGCGTGCCGATTCCCTGCTGTCGGGCGAAGATGAAATAGCCAAGATCGCATTTTCTCAGCAGCGCAAGATATTCATCAAATTCCAGCTTATCGCTAAGGATGTGCAAGTTTTCTGCACTAAACAGCGCAAGCCCTTGTTGGCGAACGTCAGCAATATAAGCGTCGTTGTTGGCGGGATAGCCCATCGGCACCACCACGTTCACCGTGTCGCCAAACTGCTGATACACCGCCCTGAGCGCCGCGACGTGTTCGTTACTACGATCGCCGGAATTCCCCACCAGGATCGTCAGCTTGCCTTCACGCACCGCGTCATTCGCCATGGCGTTCAGCGCCGGATCCATGCGGGTCGGGAAATAGAGTAGTTCTCCGCGCACGTTCGGGTGCTGTTTAGCAAAATAGTTGAGATCGCCGCGGGTGGCAAACACACAGCCTACGCGCCCCTGCGCCATGCGCCGCAGCGGATAGAAAAGACGGAATTTCCAGCCGCGGGAGACTTCGTAGAGATCGGCTCCCCAGATATGCCAGCTGCACTGGGAGGGTTTAATCCCCCCGCTGAGCAGTGCCAGCCACAGGCCGGTATTGAACTGCCCGTGGAAAAAGAAACGTTGCTTACGGTCCGCTTTGGCTTTGGCAATGACCGCCTTCGCCAGCGCGGCCTTATCCGGCCAGAAGCGAATCGTCAGCGCCGGAAACGCCTCGCTCAGGCCTTTATCCTGACCTGCAACCATAAACTCACGCGCATCAGGATTACCCGATGCCAGCTCGTCGTTGAAGAACCGCAAAACGGTCTGGTTATGGTGTGGGATATCCGATCCCAGGATGTGAATCAGTGCAGTCATGCGCGTTTACGCCACAATAAAAATACGCCGCAACAGGCGGCGAAATAAACGATATAGGTTGCCATGTAGGCCTGAGCCGCCCCCAGCGCACCGTGCGAGGGTATCAGCCAGTGTGAAAATGCTGTCAGTAACGCAAACTGGCTAATTTCCGCCAGGATATACAGCCGCAGGGACGCTTTTGCAATCACCAGATAGCCGAAAACGTAAGCCCCCACTTTCAGCACATCACCCACCAGCTGCCATGCAAAGAGATCGCGCATGGCGGTGAACTTCGCCGAGAACAGCAGCCAGATGGCGACATCGCGCAGTAACCAGACGGTAAAGCTGGCCGCCGCGACGGCAGGCAGCACAAAGCGCAGAGATCGGAAAATCTCGCGCGTAATTTCTTGTCTGGACGTCAGGCGCGATAAGGTTGGCAGCAAATAGACGCTAAAGGAAGCCGTTATAAATTGGAGGTATGCATCGGAAATGCTGCTCACGCCCTGCCAAATCCCGACTTCATCCCAGCTATAATGCGCCGCCAGCAGGTTTCGCATCATCACGTAGGCTACCGGCAGCGTGACGGAGGTGATGAGCGCCATCAGGGTAAATTTACCCAGCTGGCTGGCAAGCATCGTGTCCCATTGCGGTTTCAGGTAGCTCAGAGGGATGACGCCCCGACGCATCAGCATAAATGCCGCAGGCACAACAACCAGGGCCGGGACCAGCGCAAGCCCCAGCAGCGCGCCTTCATAGCCGCCAAGGCGATAGCAGAAGTAATAGGCAATCACGCCGATGACGCTGCCCAGGATTAAGGCAAGCGCGTTCCCGGCGGCATCACGAAAACCTTTCATCAGCGCCAGCAGCAGGTTTGCCCAGGCAATGCCCATCTGAACCAACGCGACCAGACGCACCAGCCCCTGATAATGGGGGTGCCCGAACAATCCCTGGCTGATGGGCGCCGCCGCCAGCAGAAAGACAACCGCCATCAGGGTCGAAAAACCCGTGACCATCGCCGAAGAGGTGCCCACCACCCTGCGCAGCTGAGCCGCATCATCGTGATACTGCGCAACGTATTTGGTGACGCCGTTGAAAATACCGGCGCCGGCCAGCACGCCAAGGACGGTAACGAGCTGGCGGAAATTACCCGCCAGCCCCACGCCAGAGGGGCCAAATGAGACGGCCAGCAGCTTGACGACCAGCAGACCGGCGCCAATTTTTACAAGCGTGGACGCGGCGGTCCACACCGATGCTTTTGCCAGAGACATATCAGCCGAAATAACTCAGAAGGGTATTAATCACCGTACGCTGGTTAACAGGCGCGAGGTTGTAGAACAGTGGCAGGCGAAGCAAACGCTCACTTTCTTTCGTGGTGTAACGATCTTCACCCGCGAACGTGCCAAACGCTTCGCCGGCCGGGCTGGAGTGCAGCGGGATATAGTGGAACACCGCCATAATTTCGGCCTCTTTCAGCCAGGCGATGAGCTCGCTGCGGTCGTCGTTATCGCGCAGCTTGATGTAGAACATATGCGCGTTGTGGACGCAAACTGCCGGGATGGTCGGCAGCTCAATGCGCCCGGCTTTGGCGAGCGGCTCAAGCGCATCGTAATACGTTTGCCACAGGGAAAGACGCTGAAGGTTGATACGTTCCGCCGCTTCCAGCTGCGCCCACAGATATGCCGCCTGCAGATCCGCCATCAGATAGCTGGAGCCGATGTCGCGCCAGGTGTATTTATCTACCTGACCCCGGAAGAACTGGCTGCGGTTGGTGCCTTTTTCGCGGATCACTTCCGCCCGCTCCACGAGCGCCCGGTCGTTAATCAGCGTCGCGCCACCTTCTCCGCCCGCCGTGTAGTTTTTGGTTTCGTGGAAGCTAAAGCAGCCGATATGGCCGATGGTACCCAGCGCGCGTCCCTTATAGGTGGACATTACGCCCTGCGCGGCATCTTCCACCACGAACAGATTATGTTTTTTGGCGATGGCCATGATGGTGTCCATTTCACAGGCCACGCCCGCGTAGTGAACCGGCACGATCGCGCGCGTTTTGTCGGTGATCGCCGCTTCAATCAGCGTCTCATCAATGTTCATGGTGTCCGGGCGGATATCCACAAAGACGATTTTCGCTCCGCGCAGGACAAAGGCGTTCGCCGTGGAAACGAAGGTATAGCTCGGCATAATCACTTCATCGCCGGGCTGGATATCCAGCAACAGTGCCGCCATTTCCAGCGATGCCGTACAGGACGGGGTCAGCAGCACTTTGGCGCTGCGAAAACGCTGTTCCATCCACTGCTGACAGCGACGGGTAAAACCGCCGTCACCACAGAGTTTGCCGCTGCCCATGGCAGACTGCATATAGTCGAGTTCAGTTCCGACAACGGGTGGTGCGTTAAATGGAATCATCTTGTCACCTGTATAACCAGTAGGCGGTGGCGTCGATGTTGGCACCACTCGCAATATAACGTTTAAGCGCGGCGGTGTTGCCCAGTTGGGTCGCGACCCGCAGCGTCACAAGCTGTTGCTGCTGCGCCCAGTGCAGCGCCGCCTGCATGAGTTTCTCACCCATGCCGCGCCCGGCTAATAAGCCAATACGCGCCTCGCGCTCGTTGAGCTTACGCAGCGAGACGAACCCCTGGATTTGACCGTCGCCTGCACGGAAAACCAGGCAGACGTGGTCAAAGGTGCCTTTGACCGCATTCTCTATCCACTGGGCATAGAAACGTCCGCTATCGTCAGGTGCATACCAGGGAGCACGAAAGCGACTCTGTGAAAATGCCTGGGCCGCCATCTGACGCAGCACGGGGATGTCCTGTTCGTTTGCAATTTCCGCGCCTGGCGCATCGTGCCGGGTAAGGGTAATGGAAAGGTCTACCTCACCTTCAACCAGCTGAAAGCCGTGCTGCTGGAGCGCGTCAAGCAGATCGGCGCGCTCCGCCGGGATCTTAGCCTGCACCCGTTGCCAGGCGATAAAATCTGATTCAGCCAGCACCGGCGCGTCATCGTGCACACGTACGATGGCCGACGGCAGGCCGAAAAAGGCACTCTCCCACTGCAGGGACTCAAGCACCCCATTCAGGCTGTTCAACGCCAGACACCTTTGGTATCCACAATAAACTGCTGACGAACGGCATCGCCGGACGTGGCTTTAAACTCTTTATGATCTACCAGCAGCACCAGCACGTCCGCCGTCGCCAGCGCGTCTTCCAGCGCCGTCAGCGTGCAGTGCCCCGCCAGTTTTGCCGGTAATTCATGGATATTCGGCTCAACCACCAGTGTTTCACCCTTGTGCCATTCGGCAATCATCTCAGCAATTTCCATCGCCGGGCTTTCACGCAGATCGTCAATATTGGGTTTAAATGCCAGACCAAAGCAGGCAATTTTCAGCTCGCTGGCGCGCTTGCCGCTCTCTGTCAGGCAATCCGCTACCGTCGCTTTAACCTGATTGAGCACCCAGTGAGGCTTGCTGTCGTTCACTTCACGCGCGGTGCGAATCAGACGAGCCTGCGCCGGATTTTGCGCCACGATAAACCACGGATCGACGGCGATACAGTGTCCACCCACGCCCGGGCCTGGCTGGAGAATGTTTACACGCGGATGGCGATTCGCCAGGCTAATCAGCTCCCAGACGTTAATCCCCTGATCGGCGCAAATTAGCGACAGTTCGTTCGCAAAGGCGATATTGACGTCGCGGAAGCTGTTCTCCGTCAGCTTGCACATCTCGGCGGTGCGGGAATTGGTCACCACGCACTCGCCTTCCAGGAAAATCTTGTACAGCGCGCTGGCACGTTCGGAACAGACGGGCGTCATACCGCCAATGACGCGGTCGTTTTTAATCAGTTCGACCATCACCTGGCCCGGCAGCACGCGCTCCGGACAGTAGGCGATGTTGATATCCGCCTGCTCACCCGCCTGCTGCGGGAAACGTAAATCAGGACGCGCGTCGGCCAGCCACTGTGCCATCTGCTCGGTAGCGCCGACCGGAGAGGTCGATTCCAGGATCACCAGCGCCCCTTTCTTCAGCACAGGCGCTATGGATTTGGCCGCCGCCTCGACGAATGCCATGTCGGGCTCGTGGTCACCTTTAAACGGGGTAGGGACGGCAATCAGGTAGGCATCCGCTTCAACTGGCGTCGTGCTGGCACGCAGGAAGCCCCCCTCCACCGCCTCTTTCACCACGCGGTCAAGATCGGGCTCCACAATATGAATCTCGCCACGGTTAATGGTTTCTACCGCTCGTGCGTTGATATCCACACCAACAACCTGTTTCTGACGAGAGGCAAACGCGGCCGCAGTAGGTAAGCCAATGTAGCCAAGACCAATGACAGAGATGGTAGTAAAACTCATAGCGATACCCGATTGTGTTTAAGTGCATGCAAAATACGGCCACAAGCCTGCCCGTCTCCATACGGATTATGGGCCCGGCTCATCGCCTGATACGCTTCATCGTCATGCAGCAGGCGCGTGACCTCTTCGACGATGAGCTGCGCGTTGGTGCCGACCAGACGCACCGTACCGGCTTTGACGGCTTCCGGACGTTCGGTCGTTTCACGCATCACCAGCACAGGTTTGCCGAGGGATGGCGCTTCTTCCTGGATTCCGCCGGAATCGGTGAGGATCAGCCAGGTGTGGTTCATCAGCCAGACAAACGGCATGTAGTCCTGAGGTTCAATCAGAAGGACATTTTCGACATGGCCCAGGATCCGGTTAACCGGCTCGCTGACGTTAGGGTTAAGGTGTACTGGATAGACAATTTGCACATCGTCATTCTGCGCGGCGATTTCAGCCAGCGCGTGACAGATTTGCTCGAAACCCCGGCCAAAGCTCTCGCGACGGTGGCCAGTGACCAGAATGGTTTTTTTGCCGTTGTGAAGGAACGGATAGCGGGCAGCGAGCTCTTTCTGAAGATCGCTGTTTGCCAGGACGCGGTCACGTACCCAAATTAACGCGTCAATGACCGTATTGCCGGTCACAAAGATTTTGTTATCGGCGATATTTTCACGCAGCAGGTTCTGACGAGAGTTTTCCGTTGGCGCAAAGTGGTACATCGCCAGATGACCCGTTAACGTGCGGTTGGCCTCCTCCGGCCACGGTGAATAAAGATTGCCGGTACGCAGACCCGCCTCAACATGCCCCACGGGAATTCGCTGGTAAAACGCGGCCAGGCTTGTCGCCACGGTTGTGGTGGTGTCACCGTGTACCAGCACGACGTCGGGCTTGAATGACTCCAGGATCGGCTTAAGATCTTGCAGTATGCGGCAGGTTATTTCGGTCAAGCCTTGCCCTGGTTTCATAATATTGAGGTCGTAATCCGGGGCGATGGAAAAGAGCGTTAAAACCTGGTCGAGCATCTCACGGTGCTGTGCCGTGACGCAGACTTTCGCTTCAATATCAGGATCGCTGGCCAGCGCATGAACCAGAGGCGCCATCTTAATGGCCTCCGGCCTGGTGCCAAATACGGTAAGTACTTTCACATCGATTCTCTTCGATTAGGCGATGAAGGCCATAGCCTTCATCGTAAACGGCGTTCTTAGTTTTTGCGACGACGCGTTAACGCCACGCCAGCGCCCGTCAGTGCGCCCACAATCCCCCACATGATCATCAGGAATGCGCGGCGCGGACTGTCGCGTTTTACAGGTTCTTCAGGCGTTCGCAAATAACGATAGGTCTGAAAACGCGGGTCCAGGGATGGACCGACATTAAGCGTATTGAGCATCGCGCGATTTTGATCGTAATCGAGGTCAAAATCAGGACCGACGGCCTTCAGGTTTTCCAGCCGCGCCTGCAGCATAGGGCGACCAAGAAGGAACATTTCAGAGTCAGGCAGCTCATCGGCCGGCACGTCCGTCTCAGTACGGGAAATATTGTGCTGTTCCGCAATTTTCAGCGCCTGCTCAATGTTATGCACGCGGCGACCGAAAATAGTATTCGCCACCTCTTCCTGACGTTTCACCTGGGCTTTCATCTGGATGGTACGAGCCGCCCAGGCACCTTTAAGCTCTTCGTTAAGATGGCTTGCGGCACGCTGGCTGGCAAACGCGACATACTGACGCAACAGGTTGTTGGCATCCGGCGCGGTTTCTGCAATCAGCTTGACGCTGTCATTCACGCTACGCAGCGCGTCGCCCGGCATAAACTGAATATTGTTAATCAGATCGTCCAGCAGGGCGGCATCGGCTTTTGTATTATCAACCCGGCGCTGCTTGTAGTAATCCGTCTGGGACCAGAAATCACGGCGGGTATCCCACGAAGCCAGCTGCATCACAAACTCTTTATAGGCTTCATCCATAACGGAAGCCTGGTCAGGCGTAGCAAGACTGGCTTTGATGTCCAGGTTACGCAGGAATTGCTGCTGGGAATAGTATCCCCCGAGCATGTTAACCGTTGGCTTGTCTGTGATTGCCGTGGCGCTCCACTCTTGCTTTGCAAAGAACGTATAGGCCAGCGCTAACAGGGCAAACCCCAGCGCGATCCCCGCAATCCAAAGTTTGCCTGCCCATAACACGCGAAACAAACCCCGAATATCCAGTTCATTCTCAGTTACCACTGATTTCGCTCCCGCCAACGGTTGAGTCATCATAGTCCCGGTTTTACTTAGTTAATGTTGTATTTTTGCCACTGTTACGACGCATCCTGCGTTTAATACGTTTAATGAAGCGTGCTACCTTCCATGCACGCTTGATGCAGTAGCCGTAGAGAGAAAAAGCTAGCAAGAACAATACCAACATAGCCCATTCAGGCACAAAATGTGTATATTCCGCCGTCACGCCAATCCCCGCTAGAATAGCAGCCGCCAGCGTAATAAGCACAAATGCTTGCCGGGAAGTGAATCCGGCTCGCATGATCAAATGATGAATGTGCTGACGGTCAGCAGAGAAAGGACTCATCCCTTTACGCAGGCGGCGATACATAATCGCAACCATGTCCATTAACGGGATAGCGATAATCCATAATGCCGTTACTGGGCTAATGGGGTGTACATCACCCTGAGTGGTTTCCAGCAAGATCCAAATGATAGTAAAGCCGATAAGTGTGCTACCCGCATCACCCATGAATACTTTATAGCGACGGCCCAATGCGCCGAGATTCAACAGGATATAAGGTAGGATGGCCGCAATCATGGCAAAACACCACATAGCAAGGCTATATTGCCCATCGAACCATAAAATGAAACCAATTGCGGCAAATGAGACGCAGGACAAGCCTCCCAACAAACCATCGATACCGTCAACCATGTTGAACGCGTTAATTGCCACCCACACGGCAAAAAGTGTCAGGAAATAACCGAACGGACCGAGTTCCATCTCCCAGGAGCCAAAAATATAGCCCAGGCTACTCAAGTGCAGCTTAGCGAACACCATCATAGCGATAGCTACAGCAGCCTGAACGAAGGCGCGGATTTTGACGCTAATATCATAACGGTCGTCAAGAGCGCCAACCACCACAAGCACCGTCGCAAAGGTTAGGTACAGCCTGGCATGTGGAATATAGTAATCCGCGATGGCAAACGTGAAGCAGATCCCCGCGAAAACAGAGATACCGCCGACCAAAGGAATCATACCTTGATGACGCTTACGGAAGTTGGGTTTATCCACTAACCCCAGATATTTCGCCACCTTACGTGCCAGAAACAAAAAACAGGTGGTAAACAAGAAAATACTGGTTAGTTCAGTAAACGTATCAAGTAGGTTCACAATGGATGTTCTCAACAAATGTTAGTCAAGGAAGTATAACCATCAAGGCGCTGAGCCTGAAGTTATAAAGCAAACCTCTTACAATTCCATTTGTTTATTATTCAAGCTATTAATGTTTTTACTGTGCGAATTATCTTATTGTCGCACTGACCAGTCAAAATTGGGAGTTGGTGGTACTAGCGTATAGTCCATAAAAGGAAAACGCCACGTAAAAACGTGGCGTTCGCTGGCTTTATTTGCGTTACGAGCGTTTCATCATGTCGAAGAAATCGTCGTTGGTTTTGGTCATCGCCAGTTTATTAATGAGGAACTCCATCGCGTCAATTTCACCCATTGGATGGATGATTTTGCGCAGGATCCACATTTTCTGCAGCTCTTCCTGCGTGGTGAGCAGCTCTTCTTTACGGGTACCGGAACGGTTGTAGTCGATAGCCGGGAAGACGCGTTTTTCAGCGATTTTACGAGAAAGGTGCAGTTCCATGTTACCTGTACCTTTAAATTCTTCGTAAATCACTTCGTCCATTTTAGAACCGGTATCGATCAGCGCCGTCGCGATGATGGTCAGGCTGCCGCCCTCTTCCACGTTACGTGCGGCACCGAAGAAGCGTTTCGGACGATGCAGGGCGTTAGCATCCACACCACCGGTCAGCACTTTACCAGACGCCGGAACCACGGTGTTGTAGGCACGCGCCAGACGGGTGATGGAGTCAAGCAGGATGATCACGTCTTTCTTGTGCTCAACCAGGCGTTTCGCCTTCTCGATAACCATTTCCGCAACCTGAACGTGGCGAGAGGCTGGCTCGTCGAAGGTAGAAGCAACCACTTCACCTTTAACCAGACGCTGCATCTCGGTCACTTCTTCCGGACGTTCGTCAATCAGCAGCACCATCAGCACGCAGTCTGGGTGGTTATAGGCAATGCTCTGCGCGATGTTCTGCAGCAGCATGGTTTTACCCGCTTTTGGCGGTGCCACAATCAAACCACGCTGGCCGCGACCAATTGGTGAGGCCAGATCCAGAACACGCGCGGTTAAGTCTTCAGTAGAACCGTTACCACGCTCCATGCGCAGGCGAGAGTTCGCGTGCAGCGGCGTTAAGTTCTCGAAGAGGATCTTATTACGCGAGTTTTCCGGTTTGTCGAAGTTAACTTCATTGACTTTCAACAGCGCAAAGTAGCGTTCACCCTCTTTAGGAGGACGAATCTTACCTGAAATGGTGTCACCAGTGCGGAGGTTGAAACGGCGGATTTGGCTGGGGGATACGTAGATGTCGTCAGGGCCGGCGAGGTAGGAGCTGTCTGCAGAGCGGAGGAAACCAAATCCGTCTTGCAATATCTCCAGCACACCGTCGCCAAAGATATCTTCGCCACTCTTAGCGTGCTGCTTCAGGATGGCGAAAATGATGTCCTGCTTGCGCATACGAGCCTGGTTTTCCAGCCCCATATTTTCGCCGAGAGTGATCAGCTCAGAAACCGGCGTATTCTTTAATTCGGTAAGATTCATAATGGTGTGGGTTCTTAAACTCGGGGTGATTCTCGAACTTAATGTTGTGAATGGTATGGCAGGGTCATCCATGCCTGTTTAGCGGCCATCGACTCATGTCTGTTCGCTGTCTGGTCACAGGGAAAGAACGCAGAACTGAAACGACAAGACGGATTGAGTGACAAGCCCGGAATTTAGCCACTTCACGCACTGTTCATGTTAACAACGGGAAGTATCGGGTAAAACAAGATTCAAACAACAAGATATGTTTAAAACGAAGTCATAGCTAACTTAGCACGACTTCAGCCGGGCGTCCAGAGTTCCACATCATTTAGCCGGGAGCTCTGAACGCACAGCGGAGAAACCTTACGCCAGGTTAGCGTCCAGGAACTCTTTCAGTTGGCCTTTGGACAGCGCGCCTACTTTGGTCGCTGCCACTTCGCCGTTTTTGAACAGCAGAAGGGTTGGGATGCCACGGATACCGTATTTTGGTGCGGTGCCCGGGTTCTGGTCGATGTTCAGCTTAGCAACGGTCAGTTTGCCCTGATATTCGTCGGCGATCTCATCCAGAATCGGGGCGATCATTTTGCAAGGACCACACCATTCAGCCCAGAAATCGACGAGGATCAGCCCGTCAGCCTTAAGTACGTCCGTGTCAAAACTGTCGTCAGTCAGGTGAATAATTTTATCGCTCATATATAACTCCACAGGAATAAGCCTGGTACGTTGGTTTTGTCTCCACCAACGACGTGTTGATGTCGCATTAACCAACTAAAGGTTGACTTTATTTCACCGGATACGCTTTCGTAAAGCAATAGTAAGCTGATATTCTACCACACTATGAGCAAAACACATTTAACAGAACAGAAGTTTTCCGACTTCGCGCTGCACCCGAAGGTGATTGAAGCCCTTGAAAATAAAGGGTTTCATAACTGCACGCCCATTCAGGCCCTCGCGCTGCCGCTGACGCTGGCCGGTCGCGATGTTGCCGGGCAGGCGCAAACCGGTACCGGCAAAACGATGGCGTTTTTAACGTCAACGTTTCATTATTTACTTTCTCACCCAGCGATTGCAGACCGCAAAGTTAACCAGCCGCGCGCGCTAATTATGGCCCCGACGCGAGAACTTGCGGTACAGATCCACGCAGACGCTGAACCCCTGGCGCAGTCTACCGGCCTGAAGCTTGGCCTGGCCTATGGCGGCGACGGCTACGATAAACAGCTGAAAGTGCTGGAAAGCGGTGTGGATATCCTGATCGGTACCACCGGCCGTCTTATCGATTACGCCAAACAGAACCACATTAACCTCGGCGCAATCCAGGTTGTGGTGCTCGATGAAGCTGACCGCATGTACGATCTGGGCTTCATTAAAGACATTCGCTGGCTGTTCCGCCGCATGCCGCCGGCCAATCAGCGTCTGAATATGCTGTTCTCCGCTACCCTTTCTTATCGCGTACGCGAGCTGGCGTTCGAACAGATGAACAATGCCGAATATGTAGAAGTGGAACCGGAGCAGAAAACGGGTCACCGCATTAAAGAAGAGCTCTTCTATCCTTCCAATGAAGAGAAAATGCGTCTGCTGCAAACGCTGATTGAAGAAGAGTGGCCAGATCGCGCCATTATCTTCGCGAACACCAAGCACCGTTGTGAAGACATCTGGGGCCATCTGGCTGCAGACGGTCACCGTGTTGGCCTGTTGACCGGCGACGTGGCGCAGAAAAAACGCCTGCGTATTCTGGAAGAGTTTACCCGTGGCGATCTTGATATTCTGGTCGCAACCGACGTTGCCGCTCGTGGTCTGCACATTCCGGCCGTGACGCACGTCTTTAACTACGATCTGCCAGACGACTGCGAAGACTACGTACACCGTATCGGTCGTACCGGTCGTGCGGGCGCAAGCGGTCACTCGATTAGCCTTGCGTGTGAAGAGTATGCGCTGAATCTCCCGGCCATTGAGACGTATATCGGTCACTCTATTCCGCAGAGCAAATACAATCCGGAAGCGCTGTTAAGCGAACTGCCGCCGCCTAAGCGTCTAACCCGCCCACGCTCCGGCAATGGTCCGCGTCGTTCAGGTGGCGCGCCGCGTAATCGTCGTCGTTCAGGTTAAGAAAATATGCTCAGCTCCACCTCGCTTTATGCGGCAATTGATCTCGGTTCGAATAGTTTTCATATGCTGGTTGTGCGCGAGGTGGCGGGAAGCATACAAACGCTGACGCGCATCAAGCGCAAGGTCCGCCTCGCGGCAGGCCTGAGCAGTGACAATCACCTCTCGCCTGAAGCCATGGAACGTGGCTGGCAGTGTCTGCGGCTCTTTGCCGAACGTCTGCAGGATATCCCGCACGCCCAAATCACCGTGGTCGCCACTGCGACACTCCGCCTGGCGGTTAACGCCGTGGATTTCATTGCCAGAGCGCAGGAAATTCTGGGTTGTCCGGTACAGATTATCAGCGGTGAAGAAGAAGCTCGCCTGATTTACCAGGGCGTTGCGCACACCACGGGAGGTGACGATCGCCGTCTGGTGGTGGATATCGGTGGTGCCAGTACCGAGCTTGTGACCGGCACCGGCGCGCAGGCAACGTCGCTGTTCAGCCTGTCGATGGGCTGCGTGACCTGGCTTGAGCGCTACTTTACCGATCGGAATCTGGCGAAAGAGAACTTCGACGAGGCAGAAAACGCCGCGCGCGAGGTGTTACGCCCGGTGATGGACGAGCTGCGCTATCACGGCTGGAAAGTCTGCGTGGGTGCCTCGGGTACCGTGCAGGCTCTGCAGGAAATCATGATGGCGCAGGGAATGGACGAGCGGATTACCCTTGCCAAACTTCAGCAGCTGAAACAGCGCGCCATTCAGTGTGGACGCCTGGAAGAGCTGGAAATTGAAGGCCTGACGCTGGAACGCGCGCTGGTTTTCCCGAGCGGGCTGGCTATTCTTATCGCCATTTTCACCGAACTGAACATCCAGTGTATGACCCTGGCCGGCGGCGCGCTGCGCGAAGGTCTGGTCTACGGGATGTTACATCTTTCGGTCGATCAGGATATCCGCAGCCGTACTCTGCGCAATGTGCAGCGTCGTTTTATGGTTGATATCGATCAGGCCGGACGCGTATCGCAGCTGGCGTCACGCTTCGCCGATCAGGTCGCTAACGTCTGGGATCTTGACCATCTGAGCCGGGATTTACTGCTGAGCGCCTGCGCGCTACATGAAGTGGGGCTGAGCATTGATTTTAAGCAGGCACCGGCTCATGCAGCGTATCTGGTGCGAAACCTTGATCTACCGGGCTATACGCCCGCGCAGAAAAAGCTGCTGGCAACGCTGCTGCTGAACCAGACCAATGCCGTCGATCTCTCCTCTTTGCATCAGCAAAACGCCGTACCGCCGCGCGTAGCCGAGCATCTGTGCCGCCTGCTGCGTCTGGCTATCCTCTTTGCCAGCCGCCGCCGCGATGATTTGCTGCCAGCCATTAATCTGGTGGCCGATGACGAGAAGCTTTCGCTGACGCTGCCGGAGAACTGGATTGATCGTCACCCGTTAGGGGCCGAGATGATCGAACAGGAGTGCCAGTGGCAGAGCTACGTGCACTGGGTGCTTGAGGTAAAGTAATACGCTGAACATTGCCGGGTGGCGGCTTCGCCTTACCCGGCCTACAGATCCCTACGGAATTATCCTTTCTCTTTGGCTTTTGCCAGCATGGCGCGGATGTTCGCCACGTTAGCCTGTCCCTTGTGCATCCGCTCTTCTGCGGTAATCACTTTGCGCTCCTGTTCCCAGATCAGGTCATCCTGCGGCAGTTCCAGCAGGAAACGACTCGGCTCCGGGCGTACCAGTTCACCATACTGGCGGCGCTCTTTACACAGCGTGAACGTCAGCTCTTTCTGCGCGCGGGTGATCCCCACGTAGGCCAGGCGACGCTCCTCGTCGACGTTATCTTCATCAATGCTGCTCTGGTGCGGCAACAATCCCTCTTCCATGCCGACCAGATACACATACGGGAACTCCAGCCCTTTTGACGCATGCAGCGTCATCAGCTGAACCTGATCGGCCTCTTCTTCGCTCTCGCCGCGCTCCATCATGTCGCGCAGGGTAAAGCGGGTGACCACCTGCGTCAGGGTCATTGGCTCGTCGATTTCAGAGCCCTCCAGCATTTCGGTCATCCAGCTGAAGAGCTGGTTAACGTTTTTCATGCGCATCTCAGCCGCTTTCGGGCTGGCTGAGGTTTCATACAGCCAGGACTCATAGTCAATGCCGTGAATGAGATCGCGCACCGCCGCCACCGGCTCCCGCTCCGCGAGACGCTGCACTTCGCCAAGCCAGTGGGTGAAGCGGGTTAACGAATCATACCCGCGTCCGGTTAACGTCTGGCTCAGCCCCATGTCGAAGCTGGCGGTAAACATACTTTTGTTGCGGGTCATCGCCCACTCGCCGAGCTTTTGCAGCGTCGCCGGGCCAATCTCGCGTTTAGGCGTATTCACGATGCGCAGAAACGCGCTGTCGTCATCCGGGTTAGTGAGCACGCGCAGATAGGCCAGCAGATCTTTGATTTCTGGCCGCGAGAAGAACGACGTGCCGCCCGAGATTTTGTACGGAATGCGGTTCTGCATCAGCATCTTTTCAAAGACGCGCGACTGGTGATTACCGCGATAGAGGATCGCGTAATCCTTATATTCGGTTTTGTTGACGAAGTGGTGAGCGATAAGCTCGCCCGTCACGCGCTCCGCTTCATGATCCTCATTGTTGGCGCTGAGCACTTTCAGCTCCGTGCCGTAGCCCAGTTCGGAGAACAGACGCTTCTCAAATACGTGCGGGTTATTGGCAATCAGGATGTTTGCCGCCTTCAGGATACGCCCGGAGGAGCGGTAGTTTTGCTCCAGCTTAATCACCTGCAGGGCCGGGAAATCTTTGCTCAGCAGCACCAGGTTTTGTGGGCGCGCACCGCGCCAGGAGTAAATTGACTGGTCGTCGTCGCCTACCACGGTGAAACGCGCGCGCTGCCCCACCAGCAGCTTCACCAGCTCGTACTGGCTGGTGTTGGTGTCCTGATATTCATCCACCAGCAGGTAGCGGATTTTGTTCTGCCAGCGCTCGCGCACCTCTTCATTGCGCTGCAGCAGCAGCGTGGGCAGCAGGATCAGATCGTCAAAGTCCAGCACGTTACACGCTTTCATATGCGCATCGTACAGACCGTAGCAGTGGGCGAAGATCCGATCCCGTTCACCTTTGGCGATCGCCGCGGCCTGGGCCGGCGTCATCAGATCGTTTTTCCAGTTCGAGATCGTCGAGATCAGCTGCTGCAACAGCACTTTGTCATCTTCGATGAGCCCCTCGGTGAGCTCTTTGAGCAGCGCCACCTGATCGGTGTCATCGAAGAGCGAGAAGTTGGACTTCATTCCCAGCGCCGCATACTCGCGTTTGATGATATCCAGCCCCAGCGTGTGGAAAGTGGAAATCATCAGGCCGCGTGCCTCTTTACGACCCAGCGTCTGACCGACGCGCTCTTTCATCTCGCGCGCCGCTTTATTGGTAAAGGTGACCGCCGCAATGTGTCGCGCCTGATATCCACAGTTGTGGATCAGATGGGCGATTTTGTTGGTGATCACGCGGGTTTTACCCGAACCGGCCCCTGCCAGCACCAGGCATGGTCCAGTAACGAATTCGACCGCTTGTTGTTGTCCAGGGTTTAAACGCATGGGAGTGTTGCTCAATCTTCGAACGGGGTGTGGATTGTAGCAGAAAGCCGGGCGCAGATTTACCGGCTAATGATAAAGTGGAGAAATCGCGTTTAACCCGTAGAGCAGAACCATGAAAAAGACCGCAGCAGCCCTGCATATTCTGGTAAAAGAAGAGAAACTGGCTCAGGAGATCCTGGCCAAGCTGGAGCGCGGCATCAGCTTTGATCATCTGGCGAAGCGTTACTCTAAATGCCCGTCCGGACGCAATGGCGGGGATCTCGGCGAGTTTCAACAAGGTGCGATGGTCGGCCCGTTCGATCGGGCGGTCTTTAGCTGCCCGCTTCCGAAGCCCTACGGCCCGGTAAAAACCAAATTTGGCTACCATATCATTAAGGTGCTATATCGCCGCTGACGCGTGATATATTGCGCCCCGATTTATTTCAACCTATTCAAGGCACGATCATGGCAAAAACAGCAGCAGCAGTGCACATCCTCGTTAAAGAAGAGAAACTGGCTTTAGATCTTCTGGAGCAGATTAAAAACGGTGCCGACTTCGGCAAGCTGGCGAAGAAGCACTCTATCTGTCCGTCAGGCAAACGCGGCGGCGATCTGGGTGAGTTCCGTCAGGGCCAGATGGTTCCGGCGTTCGATAAAGTGGTGTTCTCCTGCCCGGTGCTGGAGCCAACCGGCCCGCTGCATACCCAGTTCGGGTATCACATTATTAAAGTACTGTATCGGAAATAAACAACAAGGCCTTCTCTAAGAGAAGGCCTTTAATGTTTGCACCCTCTCCCTGTGGGAGAGGGGCGGGTGAGGGCATCAGCCCGCCCCTGTTGTTAACCCGCTACCGCAATACGCTTCATATCGGTCATGTAGCCACGCAGTTTGTGGCCCACTTTCTCGATCTGGTGGCTGCGAATCGCTTCGTTAACATCACGCAGCTGCGCGTTATCCACCGCACCTTCCGCAATCGCTTTACCCAGATCGCCCGTCTGCAGAGTGGTCATAAACTCTTTCAGCAGCGGTACGCAGGCGTAAGAGAACAGGTAGTTACCGTATTCTGCGGTATCAGAGATCACCACGTTCATTTCGTACAGACGCTTACGGGCGATGGTGTTCGCGATCAGCGGCAGCTCGTGCAGTGATTCGTAGTACGCAGACTCTTCGATGATACCGGAATCCACCATGGTTTCGAACGCCAGCTCAACGCCTGCTTTCACCATCGCGATCATCAGAACGCCTTTATCGAAGTACTCCTGCTCGCCGATTTTACCTTCATACTGTGGCGCGGTTTCGAACGCGGTTTTACCGGTCTCTTCACGCCAGGTCAGCAGTTTCTTATCATCGTTCGCCCAGTCTGCCATCATGCCGGAAGAGAACTCGCCGGAGATGATGTCGTCCATATGTTTCTGGAACAGCGGCGCCATGATGGTCTTCAGCTGTTCAGACAGCGCGTAAGCACGCAGTTTTGCCGGGTTGGACAGACGGTCCATCATCAGCGTAATACCGCCCTGCTTCAGCGCTTCGGTGATGGTTTCCCAGCCGAACTGGATCAGTTTTTCCGCGTAGGCCGGGTCGGTGCCTTCTTCCACCAGCTTGTCGAAGCACAGCAGAGAACCGGCCTGCAGCATGCCGCACAGAATGGTCTGCTCGCCCATCAGGTCAGATTTCACTTCGGCAACGAAGGACGATTCCAGTACGCCCGCACGGTGGCCGCCGGTCGCCGCTGCCCATGCTTTGGCAATCGCCATACCTTCGCCTTTCGGATCGTTTTCCGGGTGAACCGCGATCAGGGTCGGCACGCCGAAGCCACGTTTGTACTCTTCACGTACTTCGGTACCCGGACACTTCGGCGCCACCATCACCACGGTGATGTCTTTACGGATCTGCTCGCCCACTTCAACGATGTTGAAGCCGTGGGAGTAACCCAGCGCGGCGCCGTCTTTCATCAGCGGCTGTACGGAACGCACAACGTCAGAGTGCTGCTTGTCCGGGGTCAGGTTAACCACCAGATCCGCCTGCGGGATCAGCTCTTCGTAGGTACCCACTTTGAAGCCGTTTTCGGTCGCTTTACGCCAGGAAGCGCGCTTCTCGGCAATTGCTTCTTTGCGCAGAGCGTAGGAGATATCCAGACCGGAGTCACGCATGTTCAGGCCCTGGTTCAGACCCTGTGCGCCACAGCCGACGATGACCACTTTTTTACCCTGAAGGTAGCTCGCGCCATCGGCAAATTCATCGCGCGCCATGAAGCGGCATTTGCCCAGCTGCGCCAGCTGCTGGCGCAAGTTCAGTGTATTAAAGTAGTTAGCCATGGGTGATACCTCGTGATGTTGTGTGTCTTATTGTTCGGTTCGCGTTTCAGCGAGAATGTACCCACATTACAACAGGAAATTTATTGCGGAAATTGATATATTCACAACGTCATGTTGCAATTTTTGCAATGTAAAAAGAGGGAGTGGAATCGGTGGATTTACGCGATCTGAAAATGTTCCTGCACCTGGCGGAAAGCCGCCATTTTGGCCGCAGCGCCCGGGCGATGCACGTTAGCCCCTCCACGCTTTCACGCCAGATCCAGCGGCTTGAGGAAGACCTCGGCCAGCCGCTGTTCGTGCGTGATAACCGCACCGTCACCCTCACGGAAGCGGGTGAAGAGCTGCGCAATTTTGCCCAGCAGACGCTGTTGCAGTACCAGCAGCTGCGGCACTCGATTGACCAGCAGGGGCCGTCACTCTCCGGTGAGCTGCATATTTTCTGCTCCGTGACCGCCGCCTACAGCCATCTGCCGCCCATCCTTGACCGCTTTCGCGCGGCACATCCGTCGGTAGAAATTAAGCTCACCACCGGCGACGCCTCCGACGCAATGGAAAAAGTGGTGACGGGCGAAGCGGATCTCGCCATCGCCGGAAAACCCGAAACCCTGCCGGGCGCGGTAGCGTTCTCGATGCTGGAGAATCTGGCGGTGGTGCTGATTGCCCCGGCGCTACCCTGCCCGGTGCGTAACCAGGTGTCGGTGGAAAAACCGGACTGGTCGACGGTACCTTTTATCATGGCCGATCAGGGGCCGGTGCGCCGCCGCATCGAGCTGTGGTTCCGCCGTCAGAAAATCAGCAATCCGTCGATTTACGCCACGGTCAGCGGCCACGAGGCGATGGTGTCGATGGTGGCGCTCGGCTGCGGCGTGGCGCTGCTGCCGGAAGTAGTGCTGGAAAACAGCCCCGAACCGGTGCGCAATCGCGTGATGATTCTGGAGCGCAGCGACGAGAAGACGCCGTTTGAGCTTGGCGTGTGCGCACAAAAAAAGCGGCTGCATGAGCCGCTTATTGATGCGTTCTGGCAGATATTGCCGAACCACTAGCCCGCCAGGAAGAACCTGAACGCCGGGTTATGGGTTTCGTCGTGGCACTCATAGCCCAGCTCGTTCAGCCGCGTTTCGAAATCCGGCTCGTGCTCGCCCAGTTCGAACGCCGCCAGCACGCGGCCGTAGTCGGTGCCGTGGCTGCGGTAGTGGAATAGTGAAATATTCCAGTGCGTGCCCAGCGTGTGCAGGAACTTGAGCAGCGCGCCCGGGGATTCCGGAAACTCGAAGCTGAACAGACGTTCCCTGAGCGGCTTTGATGGACGCCCGCCGACCATGTAGCGCACGTGCAGCTTCGCCATCTCATCGTCAGAGAGATCGACCACGCTGTAGCCGCCCTCATGCAGCAGGTTGAGGATCTCTTTGCGCTCCTCCACGCCGCGGCTCAGACGCACGCCGACAAAAATGCAGGCGTCTTTGGCATCGGCAAAACGGTAGTTAAATTCCGTCACCGAACGGCCGCCCAGCAGCTGGCAGAACTTCAGGAAGCTGCCCTTCTCTTCAGGAATCGTCACCGCCAGCAGCGCTTCACGCTGTTCACCCAGCTCGCAGCGCTCGGAAACGTAGCGCAGACCGTGGAAGTTCACGTTCGCACCAGACAGCACGTGCGCCAGACGCTCGCCGCGAATGTTGTGCTGGGCGATGTATTTTTTCATCCCCGCCAGCGCCAGCGCGCCTGACGGTTCCGCCACCGCGCGCACATCTTCGAACAGATCCTTCATCGCCGCGCAGATGGCGTCGCTATCAACCGTGACGATATCGTCGAGATATTCCTGGCACAGGCGGAAGGTTTCGTCCCCAATGCGCTTCACCGCCACGCCCTCGGCAAACAGCCCGACGCGCGGCAGGTCCACCGGATGACCCGCATCCAGCGCCGCCTTCAGGCAGGCAGAATCTTCCGCTTCAACGGCGATGACTTTGATCTGCGGCATCAGCTGTTTGATCAGCACCGCCACGCCTGCGGCCAGGCCACCGCCGCCAACCGGAACGAAGACGCGGTCGAGATGGGCATCCTGCTGCAGCAGTTCCAGCGCCAGCGTGCCCTGCCCGGCAATCACCATCGGGTGGTCGAACGGCGGCACCCAGGTAAAGCCCTGCTGCTGCGCCAGCTCAATCGCTTTGGCTTTGGCTTCGTCAAAGTTGGCGCCGTGGAGCAGCACTTCGCCGCCGAAACCGCGCACCGCGTCGACTTTGATATCTGCGGTAGCAACCGGCATCACGATCAGCGCCTTCAGCCCCAGACGAGCAGACGAGAACGCCACGCCCTGGGCGTGGTTGCCCGCCGACGCGGTAATCACGCCGCGCGCTTTTTGCTCGTCGGTCAGCCCGGCCATCATCGCGTAGGCGCCGCGCAGCTTAAAGCTGTGCACCGGCTGGCGGTCTTCGCGCTTCACCAGAATGACGTTGTCGAGGCGCGAAGAGAGTTTTTCCATTTTCTGCAGGGGCGTGACCTGCACGGCTTCATAGACCGGCGCGCGTAGTACCGCTCTCAGGTATTCCGCCCCCTCAGGGGCGGCGGATAAGGGTTGTGACTCGGCCATCATTAGCCCCCAAGTTTAGATTTATCGCGCACCGCGCCTTTATCTGCACTGGTGGCAAGGCTCGCATAGGCGCGCAGGGCGAAGGAGACTTCACGCTGGCGGTCTTTCGGCGTCCAGGCTTTATCGCCGCGGGCTTCCTGCGCTTCACGACGGGCCGCAATTTCCTGGTCGCTCAGCTTCAGCTGAATGCCGCGATTCGGAATGTCGATTTCGATCAGGTCACCGTCTTCGATGATGGCGATGTTGCCGCCGCTTGCCGCTTCAGGGGAAACGTGGCCGATAGAAAGGCCGGAGGTGCCGCCGGAAAAACGTCCGTCGGTGATCAGCGCACACGCTTTACCGAGTCCCATAGATTTCAGGAAGGTGGTTGGGTAGAGCATCTCCTGCATGCCCGGGCCGCCTTTCGGTCCTTCGTAGCGAATAACAACCACGTCGCCTTCCACCACTTTGCCGCCGAGAATCGCGTCTACCGCTTCATCCTGGCTTTCGTATACCTTCGCCGGACCGGTGAATTTCAGGATGCTGTCGTCCACGCCTGCGGTTTTCACGATGCAGCCGTTTTCCGCGAAGTTACCGTACAGCACGGCCAGACCGCCGTCTTTGCTGTAGGCATGTTCCAGCGAGCGGATGCAGCCTTCGGTGCGGTCATCGTCCAGCGTATCCCAGCGACAATCCTGCGAGAACGCCTGGGTGGTACGAATACCGGCAGGACCGGCGCGGAACATCTTTTTCACCGCGTCGTCTTTGGTCAGCATGACGTCGTACTGGTCCAGCGACTCAGGCAGCGTCAGGCCAAGCACGTTTTTCACGTCACGGTTCAGCAGCCCGGCGCGATCCAGCTCGCCGAGAATGCCCAGCACGCCGCCCGCGCGGTGTACGTCTTCCATATGGTACTTCTGGGTGCTCGGCGCGACTTTACACAGCTGCGGGACTTTGCGGGAGAGCTTGTCGATGTCGCTCATGGTGAAGTCGATTTCGGCTTCCTGCGCGGCGGCCAGCAGGTGCAGAACGGTGTTGGTGGAGCCGCCCATGGCGATATCCAGCGTCATCGCGTTCTCAAACGCGGCCTTGCTGGCGATGTTGCGCGGCAGCGCGCTGGCGTCGTCCTGCTCGTAGTAGCGTTTGGTCAGCTCAACGATGCGCTTACCGGCGTTGAGGAACAGCTGCTTACGGTCGGCGTGGGTCGCCAGCAGCGAGCCGTTGCCCGGCTGAGAAAGACCCAGCGCTTCGGTCAGGCAGTTCATGGAGTTGGCGGTGAACATACCGGAACAGGAGCCGCAGGTCGGACACGCAGAGCGTTCCACCTGGTCGCTCTGCTCGTCAGAGACTTTCGGGTCCGCGCCCTGGATCATCGCATCAACCAGGTCGAGCTTGATGATTTTGTCGGAGAGCTTGGTTTTCCCCGCTTCCATCGGGCCGCCGGAGACGAAGATCACCGGAATGTTCAGGCGCAGAGAGGCCATCAGCATCCCCGGGGTGATTTTGTCGCAGTTGGAGATGCAGACCATCGCATCGGCGCAGTGGGCGTTCACCATGTACTCTACGGAGTCGGCGATCAGCTCGCGCGACGGCAGTGAATAGAGCATGCCCCCGTGCCCCATCGCGATACCGTCATCCACCGCAATGGTGTTGAACTCTTTCGCCACGCCGCCGGAGGCTTCGATTTGCTCGGCAACCAGCTTACCGAGATCGCGCAGGTGCACGTGGCCCGGTACAAACTGGGTGAAGGAGTTCACCACGGCGATAATCGGCTTGCCGAAATCGGCGTCGGTCATTCCGGTGGCGCGCCACAGCGCGCGGGCTCCCGCCATATTACGGCCGTGGGTGGTGGTGGCTGAACGATACTTAGGCATGCTTTATTGACTCCCGTCTGACTATTTAATGGGACGGTGCGTGCCGTCCCAAATTTATGCTTAGTGATTAACCTGATCCAACCAGCCGTATTTATCTTCTGTTTCGCCGGTGAAGAGGCCAAAGAACGCTTGCTGAATACGTTTGGTGACCGGACCGCAGCGGCCTTCGCCCACCTGGATACCGTCCACGCTGCGTACCGGCGTGATTTCAGCCGCAGTACCGGACATAAACACTTCATCTGCCAGATACAGGGATTCGCGGGACAGTACCTGCTCGCGTACTTCGATACCCAGATCTTTCGCCAGCTTGATGATGGCGTCGCGGGTGATGCCCGGCAGCGCGGACGAGGTGAATGGCGGCGTGAACAAAATGCCGTCTTTCACTTCAAACAGGTTTTCACCTGCACCTTCAGAGATGTAGCCATTTACGTCGAGGGCGATACCTTCCTGATAGCCGTGGCGGCGCGCTTCGCTACCGACCAGCAATGAGGAGAGATAGTTCCCGCCTGCTTTCGCGGCGGTCGGGATAGTGTTTGGCGCAACGCGGTTCCAGGAAGAGACCATTGCGTCGATCCCCTGCTCCAGGGCTTCTGCACCCAGGTAAGCACCCCACGGGAACGCGGCAATGATCACATCTGTGGTATAGCCGGCTGGCGGGTTCACGCCCATACCGACGTCACCCACGAAGACCAGCGGACGGATATAGGCGCTGGTCAGGTTGTTTTTACGGATCACGTCGCGGCAGGCTTCCATCAGCTCATCAACGCTTTGTGAAACCGGAAAACGATAAATTTTGGCTGAGTCATGCAGACGCTGCATGTGTTCGCGATGGCGGAACACCACTGGCCCTTTGTGAGAATCGTAGCAGCGGATGCCTTCAAATACGGAGGTACCGTAGTGCAGCGCGTGGGACATCACGTGGACCTTCGCGTCCTCCCAGCGAACCATCTCACCGTTGAACCAAATGTAATCAGCTTTTTTTGTCGTCATTTTTTCGTCCTGTCACGCTTAAGCGCGGATTTGTTGTGATGTGGTTGTGCTCTGGCAGATGGCAACATGGGCAACGTCTACCAGCTTTGATAACTGACTAAACAGTAAGTCGACCGACCGCGGGCTGGCAACGGTTAATTCGATACTGATATTCCGGGCGTCAGTGGCCGTCTCCATATTCATAGAGCAAATCTGAAAACCACGATGACGCACCACACGCAAAACGCGTTCTAAGGTTTCCGGGTTGAAGCGAGCCTGTACGGCGACCTGATGCTGCATCATGATAATTTCTCCATCATTTGTGAGTTACTGGCACCAGGCGGTACCAACGGCCAGACGTTCTCGAGTTCGTCGATTGAGACATGAAGCAGGTAAGGCCCATCGCTGTTCAGCATGGTGTCGAGCGCCGCTTCAACCTGATCTTTACGGGTGATGTGCTGACCAGGGATGCCGAAGGCGCTGGCCAGGGTGAGGAAATCGGGGTTATCGGTGAGCGTCGTTTCGCTGTAACGCTCCTGGAAGAACAGCTGTTGCCACTGGCGAACCATCCCTAAACGCTGGTTATCAAGCAACACGATCTTCAGCGGTAACTGCTTGCGCTTAACGGTGCCGAGCTCCTGAACGTTCATCATGAAGGAGCCGTCACCGGAGATACAGATAACGGTATCGTTCGGGCGAGCAACCTGCGCGCCAACGGCTGCCGGCAGACCGAAGCCCATGGTACCCAAGCCGCTGGAGGTGATGAAGTTTTCCGGACGGGTGTAGGTCATGTGCTGCGCGGACCACATCTGGTGCTGGCCTACGTCGGTGGTGACGACGCTGTCAGCCGGTTTACGGTCGGACAACTGCTTCAACAGCAGCGGCGCGTAGATGGCCTCGCCGGGGTGGTCGTAACGCCAGGCATGCTCGGCGCGCATATCAGCGGTGTGCTGACGCCATGCGTTGATATCCAGCGGCTGCTGCAATGCCGGTAACAGCGCGTTGAGATCGCCCTGCAAGGCGACATGCGCCTGACGCAGCTTGTTCATTTCCGCCGGGTCGATATCCATATGGATGACTTTGGCGTTCGGCGCAAAGGTATTCAGCTTGCCGGTGACGCGGTCGTCAAAACGGGCACCTACGGCGATGAGCAGATCGCACTCCTGCACCGCCAGGTTTGCCGCTTTGGTGCCGTGCATCCCCAGCATGCCCAGATAGTAGGGGTAATCCGCGTCGACTGCACCGAGACCTTTCAACGTGCAGGTCGCTGGCATCTGCGTTGTTGCGATAAATTCGCGCAGGGCAGGCACGGCCTGTGCCATGCCGACGCCACCGCCGACGTACAGCATTGGCTGTTTCGCCTGGGCCAGCATCTGACGGGCCTCTTCAACTTCCGCTTCCGGAAAGACATCGTCGCTTTCAACGGTAGAGAAGTGCGGTTCCAGATCGCCGAGTGCCACCTGGATATCTTTCGGGATATCGACCAGTACCGGACCAGGACGACCTGAGTTTGCCACGTCGAACGCTTCTGCCATTACGCGCGGCAGCTCTTCCAGAGACTGGACGAGGAAGCTGTGTTTGGTGCAGGCCAGCGATAAACCGAGGACGTCGACTTCCTGAAAAGCATCGGTACCGATGAACGGAGACGCCACCTGCCCGGTGATGGCGACAACGGGAACGGAATCCAGCAGCGCGTCAGCCAGGCCGGTGATCAGGTTCGTCGCGCCCGGGCCTGAAGTCGCCATACACACGCCGGTTTTACCGGTCGCGCGGGCATAACCGATGGCTGCCATCGCTGCGCCCTGCTCGTGTCGGCACAAGAGATGTTCCACGCCGCCGTCATACAGTGCATCGTAAATCGGCATAATTGCGCCACCCGGATAACCGAATACGGTTTCGACTCCCTGCGCGCGCAACGCATGTACTACCCACTGTGCCCCATTCATAGTTAGTTCCCCGTCATAAATCGGGAGAAACAGAATTTTGTGCTAGTCGTCATTCTCTGCTCCTCATTTACGTTTTTTAGTCATAAAAAAACCCCCGGACCTTTCGGTGCGGGGGTCTTAGTTCGTTAAGGCTTGATTTCTAAGCCTTTCCTCGTCCAAGTGCAGCCCCGCACGGTGGGATAATAATCACCACCACGCTAATCACGACCAGGCTAATCACTCGTAGAAGGGCTGTCATTTTCAGTTCTTTTTGCATCTTGTTCGAAGGAATACCTAAAGAGTTATCACAGTTTTTAAATCAAACACAAGATTTATTTATGACGAATTTGATTAGGTAGCGAATCATATTTCTAAAAACCGTTGTTTTATATACGGAAATTAGAAAATGAATATTTCTCATTTTTTCACTGCGGTTCTTACCGTCAAAACGGGGCTTTTTACATTCTGCGAGGAGGTTTCCACGGTTATGCAAGGGTATCAGTGTGCGCTTAAAATCTCTGAATGAGCGGCGTAAATTCGCAAAATGATGCTAAACAGACAAAACCGGCGCTGGCATAGTCACACCAGGAGGTAGTGCAAATGTCACTGTCAGTTGTTTATACGCGTGCGGCTCTCGGGGTAAAGGCACCGCTTATTTCCGTCGAGGTTCATTTGAGCAATGGGCTACCCGGACTCACTCTTGTCGGGTTACCTGAAACGACGGTTAAAGAGGCCAGGGATCGCGTTCGCAGCGCAATAATAAATAGCGGTTATACCTTCCCCGCGAAGAAGATCACCATCAACCTTGCCCCCGCCGATCTGCCTAAAGAGGGGGGACGATACGATTTACCTATCGCAATTGCCCTTCTCGCGGCTTCTGAGCAGCTTAATACGACACGGCTAGGCTCGTATGAGTTCGTTGGCGAACTCGCGCTTACAGGCGCGTTAAGAGGCGTTCCCGGTGCGATATCGGGAGCGCTGGAAGCCATACGAGCAGGACGGCAAATCATTGTCGCCAATGAAAACGCATCAGAAGTGAGTCTTATCGCCGAGAAGGGGTGTCTCATCGCAGGGCATTTACAGGAAGTTTGTGCCTGGCTGGAAGGGCGTCATGAACTGTCCGAGCCGGAGGAGTGTGATGATGCTATAGCGGATGCACCGGAGGATCTCAGCGAGATTATGGGGCAGGAGCAAGGGAAACGGGCGCTGGAGATTACGGCTGCAGGTGGACACAATCTTCTGTTAATTGGCCCGCCGGGTACGGGTAAAACCATGCTGGCAAGCAGGTTGAGTGGGTTACTTCCACCGCTCAATAATCATGAAGCGCTGGAAAGTGCCGCCATATATAGCCTTATCAGTTCGACGTCGTTGCAAAAACAGTGGCGCCGTCGTCCTTTTCGTTCCCCGCATCATAGCGCTTCACTGACGGCAATGGTCGGTGGCGGGGCGATTCCGGGGCCTGGAGAGATCTCGCTGGCACACAATGGCATTCTGTTTCTTGATGAGCTGCCTGAGTTTGAGCGCCGAGTGCTGGATGCCCTGAGGGAGCCCATTGATTCCGGTGAGATACATATCTCACGCACGCGAGCCAAAATAAGCTATCCCGCGCAGTTTCAGCTGGTCGCGGCGATGAATCCCAGCCCGACGGGTCACTACCAGGGAAACCATAACCGCTGTACACCAGAGCAAACATTGCGCTATCTGGGTAAGTTATCCGGCCCGTTCCTCGACCGTTTCGATTTATCCCTCGAAATTCCCCTTCCCCCGCCGGGTCTGCTCAGGCAAACGGGCATAACGGGTGAAAGCTCAGCGGAGGTACGCGAACGGGTGATTGCAGCCCAGACGCGGCAGTACGCTCGTCAGAACAGGCTGAATGCACGGCTGGATAATGCCGGGATCCGGCAGTTTTGTTCTCTTAACGTTGAGGATGCGGGATGGCTGGAGGAGACGTTGACGCGGTTCGGACTGTCCATACGTGCGTGGCAGCGTTTGCTGAAGGTGGCCAGAACTATTGCTGACGTGGAGGGGTGCACTGACATTGAGAGGAAACATTTGCAGGAGGCGCTGAGCTACCGCGCTATCGATCGTTTGCTGCTGCATTTGCAGAAATTGCTGGCATAAAAAAAGGGGCCGTAGCCCCTTCTCTTTATTTTAGTCATCAGACTCGGTGTAGTCTTCTGCACCTTCCATCTGCGGCTTACCGCCAGACAGCGTATGGAAGCGCTTAGGACGCTTAATGCGCGCCATGTACTTGATCCATACGCGTTCCGCTTCAGACTCCGGCTCACGCTCACCACGGCAAACAGAAACAAACTGTTTTTCGTCTTCGGTTGCAGGTTCACGCTTACCCAGATCCAGCTCGTTAAAGGCATAACCATGGCGCTCAAGCAGTTGAGCTTCTTTGATGGTGAAATCGCCGTGACGAGAGAACCCGCGCGGATAATGTTTATTGTCGAAAAAACGATTAGTCGTCGTAAAGCTTTCCGCCATCCTACACGCTCCTCATTCTTTGGCCGAGCTATTTATGGCGCGGAGTATTAGTTACGCTTGACAGAGTGTAAAACAAAACATTTAAATCATAACGACAAATAATTTTGCGGAGAAAGATGTGGATACGGAATTGCTTAAAACTTTCCTTGAAGTGAGCAGAACACGCCACTTTGGGCGAGCAGCTGAAGCCCTTTACCTGACGCAGTCAGCAGTCAGTTTTCGTATTCGACAGCTGGAAAATCAACTGGGTGTGAATCTTTTTACCCGCCATCGCAACAATATTCGCTTAACGCCTGCCGGTGAGAAACTGCTGCCGTACGCAGAAACGCTCATGAATACCTGGCAGGCGGCACGTAAAGAGGTGGCACATACTTCGAGGCATAATGAGTTCTCGATAGGAGCCAGCGCTTCTCTGTGGGAATGCATGCTAAGTCAGTGGCTTACCCGGTTGTATCATTCACATGGCCACCTGCAATTTGAAGCCAGGATTGCGCAACGGCAGTCGCTGGTTAAGCAACTTCATGAGCGCCAGCTTGATCTTCTGATCACAACCGAAGCCCCCAAGATGGACGAATTTAGCAGCCAGATTGTGGGCCAGTTTGGCCTGGCACTTTATGCGTCTGAACCTTCGATGATGAAGGCAGACCTGACCTATTTACGCCTGGAATGGGGGCCGGATTTTCAGCAGCACGAGACGGGACTGATTGCACCTGATGATGTTCCGCAGTTAACGACCAGCTCGGCAGAGATCGCCTGTCAGCAGCTGCCCCTGCTGAAAGGTTGTACCTGGTTACCTGTTCGCTGGGCAGACACTAAACCAGGGCTGCACACCGTGATGGATTCCACCACGCTTACCAGGCCGCTGTATGCAATTTGGCTGCAAAACAGTGATAAGCAATCACAGATAAAAGATCTGTTAAAAATCAATGTAATGGATTGATGCATCAGCCAGCAGGGATGCTGGCTGAAAATTAAGAAGAGAGTTTTCTGCAATGTTTCAGGCAAAAAAAATCCTTTGCCGAAGCAAAGGATTCTATATGGCAGGGGCGGAGAGACTCGAACTCGCGACACCCGGTTTTGGAGACCGGTGCTCTACCAACTGAGCTACGCCCCTAAAGTTTTTTTGCCATTAAGCCTGCCAACAAGGCAGGCTTAATGTCTTAATAAGTGGCGGAACGGACGGGACTCGAACCCGCGACCCCCTGCGTGACAGGCAGGTATTCTAACCGACTGAACTACCGCTCCACCGAAGACTGCTGTAACCACCGGATTTATGCACCGGCTTACTACTTAATTTGATGCCTGGCAGTTCCCTACTCTCACATGGGGAGACCCCACACTACCATCGGCGCTACGGCGTTTCACTTCTGAGTTCGGCATGGGGTCAGGTGG
>NZ_JBLKCZ010000021.1:0-80766 GCF_047530595.1 Enterobacter sp. 01-M-02-SI-ECC
AACGACTCGGACATCGCCTCGCGGCCCGTCAGTTTCCAGAACAGAAGCCCCTCCACCGGGAGCTGAACGGTAATTCGGTTGAGCATAATCTTTATTCCATCTAGCTTATGCGATTCAGAAAAGAGGTTCGCATCTATGCATGAGCGTCATTTATATATCAAAGTGAATGAGTTTTTTCTCTTTTGCCCATTACGTAAATGAGAGAATATATCTTCAGAAACTCCGATATAACAAACAACCCTAAATTCACCCACACATTTGAAATACCAAACACACTTATCAGAAGTGGGAAAAGAGAAACCGAACATCTGAATGAAATGAGACGAAAGACTTCCTGAATAAGGGCAAACTTAATCGCAACATTTTTTCTCTTAAAAAACATCCAGGCCGAAGCAAAAAGAGAAAGCAACAAAAGCAAATCAAATATAAAAAAGAGGGTTACGATAAAGCTGTAACCGCCTCCTGAAATGACATCTGAGTTCCCTGTGAACGCGATGATATCTGAAATGAAGGGGATCCTGTCCTGGCGAAGTGAATTTATAGCGTAAAGCAAGATAGCCAGTACATCCATACATCCCCAGAAATACCATAATTTACTTTTTAAATTCATAATCCTCTTCTCTGACTCCAGGTATCCATTGCCATGATTTACCACTTACTGCCCAGGCATCATCGCTCTCAAGGTATTTCTGATAAATGGATCGTTGTTCTCCGAATCGTCTAATTACAGATTTTTCAGATATCAACGCGCGTGATACTCCGTCCAGGTCTGCGGGTAGTGCTGTCCAGCGCTGGATTTTATCGCGCGACGTATTCATGTAATCTTTACCGTCCGATCCAAACACCCGTCCCTCGTCCCCCATGCTCGTCAGGCGATTAATCGCCATGATCACAACATTTTTTGTGCCATGATAATCATCTTCCACAGTTTTCCAGTAACCCGGTCCGTAGTAAGCGGTCGATGGAATAAATGAATCACGCGTTGGGGCTGGTTTTCCAAATAGAGCGACATTGTTTCGGTAACGTTCGAGGATGTAACTCACGAAAGCTGAGCTGTACATCTTCTCATCTACACAAAACAACTCTCCTGACTCAGAGATGAAAAAGGGATATATGGCTTTTGTCCGTTGACGGTGGTCTGTTAAAACTACTTCTCCTGAGTCAATTAACCGTTCAATTTTACTAAGATTTTGTGCGTAGAGAGGATCAAACACGGCATTAGGATTAAATTCGAAGCGACGTCGCAACGTTAAACCATCAATGCTGTGAAATGGATTTAAAGCACCGCGCACCACAACAAATTCACGTCCTACGTCGCTCCGCGCATAAACAGGAGAGACAATCTTTTCGAATTCCTTTGGATGAAGCCTCTGGCTTCGAAGATCGTACACTTCCATAGTTTCTCCTGTTTATATTTCTACGGATTCACCAGCCAGGTGCCCGGCCTGGTGATATCCAGCGTCTGGCCACGCGTTCTTCCGTTGCCCTGCAGTTCAATCTTCACCTCACCGGCCGGCAGCTTGAGCGATGCATAGCCGTTGGTCGCCGGACGCAGCGCTTTTGGCTCGCCGTTCACTTTCAGCGTTTCGCCGTCGAGGATGCGGATATAGACCAGCGCAACAGGGCTCTCGACAGGCGGCGGAGTCTGCTGGGCCGTCGCCTGCTCGTTAACCTTCGCCGTTTCTGGCTTCACGTCCGGCGTGTTAGCGGCGGTTTCAGTCGGACGCGTCTCTGCCGGTGGCTGTGCAGCCTGCTCGGGAGCATCATTCCCGCTGCTGAACAGCATCGCCCCGGCGACAACGCCCACCAGCACGCCTGCGGCAACCATGCCCGGGATCTTGTAGCGGCGCCAGTCGAGCAGCGAAGCCGGCTGTTCCTCCTCCACCGGTACCAGCATAGTGCCGGGCTTTTTCGCCGTCAGCACGTCGTTGATACCGGCGACCGGCATCTCAATCAGCGCGGCGAACTCGTCGATGGACTGCGGACGGTCCTCCATGTGCAGCGCCAGCGCGCGGTCGATGGCCTGCAGCAGCGGAATGGAATAGCCCTGCGGCATGATTTCCACCAGCGGTTTGCAGGTATCCTGAATCGAGCGCACCACGCTGACCGGCGGCGGAGAACCCACAATCAGGGTACGCAGCACGGCGCCGAGAGCGTAAATATCCGTCCACGGGCCCTGCTCGCTTTCGTTGTCGTCGGTGTACTGCTCGATCGGCGCAAAGCCCGGGCGCAGCATGGTTTCCGTTTCGTCGGAGAGGTTACCGATGGTGCGGCGCGCGGAGCCGAAATCAAGCAGCACCGGCAGGCCGTTATCCTGAATCTGAATGTTATCCAGAGAGATGTCGCGGTGCAGATAGCCTTCGTTGTGGATGGTCTTGATCGCACCGAACAGCATCGGCAGCGTGCGGCGGATCCAGGCCTCGTTGATCAGCTCCGGCTTTTCCTCACGCAGGCGCGAAAGCGTGGTGCCGCTGTAAAACAGCGTCCCCATGTAGGCCGTGTCGTTTTGTACCCAGAAGCGCAGGACGTGCAGCAGGTTCGGGTGGTTAAAGCGCGCCAGCAGACGGGCTTCCTGAATGAAGCTGTTCAGGCCCGCGGAAAACGCTTTGCCAAAGCGCTCGCTGCGCAGCACAAGGGTCATGTCGTCGCCGCGCACGGCGAGCGAGGAAGGCATAAATTCTTTGATAGCGATAGTGCGTTCGAGCTGGTGATCCCACGCGCGATAGACGATGCCAAAACCGCCGCCGCCGATCACCTCTTTGATTTCAAACTCGTTGAAGCGGTACCCGACCGGGAGCGCGTTTGGGACAGTCCGATTGTTATCATTATCCGTCATCTTTTACAGTTCTCTTGATGATTATTACGCGGCAAACTGACAGTGAAACTCGCCCTGCTCGCAGGTGACGTGCAGACGTCGGTACTGCTCGTCGCTGCGGCTGGCGGTAAGTAAGATCTGGCTCATCTGAGGCAGCAGGGTGTTGGTCAGAATAGCATCCACCATGCGGCCGCCGGACTCCACCTCGGTACAGCGCTGAACGATCTGTTCCACCACGCTGTCGTCAAACTCAGAAATAATGCTGTGATTCTCTTCCAGACGACGCTGAATGCGCCTGAGCTGCAGGCGAACAATCTGCCCCAGCATCTCGTCGCTGAGCGGGTAGTACGGCACCACCAGAAGGCGGCCCAGCAGCGCCGGAGGGAAGACCTCCAGCAGCGGCTGGCGCAGCGCGCCGCTTAACGCCTCAGGCTCCGGCATCAGGTCCGGATCGGCGCACATGGCGCTAATCAGCTCGGTGCCGACGTTGGACGTCAGAATAATAATGGTATTGCGGAAATCGATGTGGCGTCCCTCGCCGTCTTCCATCCAGCCTTTATCAAACACCTGGAAAAAGATCTCGTGGACGTCCGGGTGCGCTTTTTCAATTTCGTCCAGCAGCACCACGCTGTAAGGACGGCGGCGCACGGCCTCGGTTAACACGCCGCCTTCACCATACCCTACGTACCCCGGAGGCGCACCTTTTAAGGTGGAAACGGTGTGCGCTTCCTGAAACTCACTCATGTTAATGGTGATGACGTTCTGCTCGCCGCCGTAAAGGGATTCGGCGAGCGCAAGCGCGGTTTCAGTTTTACCGACCCCGGACGGTCCGCAGAGCATAAAAACGCCCACCGGCTTGTTGGGATCGTCCAGCTTCGCCCGCGAGGTTTTCACGCGGCGGGCAATGAGGTCCAGACCGTGACGCTGGCCGATAACGCGCTGGTTGAGCGTGTCTGCCAGGTTAAGCACCGCGTCGATCTCGTTTTTCACCATCCGGCCCAGCGGGATCCCGGTCCAGTCGGAGACCACCGCGGCGACCACGTTTTCATCTACAGCCGCAAACAGCAGCGGTTCATCGCCCTGAAGGGCGTTCAGCGCCTGCTGCTGCTCCGCCAGCTGGCTGCGCAGATCGGCGCTATCTTCATCACCCGCCGCGAACAGCGCCGCGCGCAGGCGAATAATTTCCTGCACCAGGCTGCGTTCTTCTTCCCAGCGCAGGGCCAGGGCTTCGCGTTTTGTTTCATACGCGTCGCGTTCTGCGCGTAACGTCGTCACGCGCTCGGCGTCACCGGCCCCCACGCGCGCTTCGCGTTCAGCAATCTCAATTTCCACGTCCAGCGCGGCAAGGTGGCGCAGGCAGTCTTCGAGCTGCGCAGGTGGCGCGCTCTGGCTGACCGCGACGCGGGCGCAGGCGGTGTCGAGCAGCGCAACGGCTTTGTCCGGCAGCTGACGCGCCGGGATGTAACGATGCGACAGCTTCACCGCCGCGCTGACCGCCTCGTCGAGCAGCAGGACCTGATGGTGCGTCTCCAGCGGCGACACGGTGCTGCGCAGCATCAGAATAGCTTTCGCTTCATCCGGCTCGTGCACCTGCACCGTCTGGAAACGACGGGTCAGCGCCGGGTCTTTCTCAATGTACTTTTTATATTCTGCCCAGGTAGTGGCCCCGATGGTGCGCAGCTGACCGCGCGCCAGGGCTGGCTTCAGCAGGTTCGCCGCATCGCCGGTCCCCTGCTGGCCGCCAGCGCCAATCAGGGTGTGGATCTCATCGATAAACAGAATAATCGGCGTGGCGCTGGACTGGACTTCGTTAATGAGCGCCTGCAGACGGGCTTCAAACTCGCCTTTCATGCCTGCGCCGGCCTGCAGCATGCCGATATCCAGCAGCCACAGCTGAATATTTTGCAGCGGCTCCGGGACGTCGCCGTCGGCGATGCGCAGCGCCAGCCCTTCAACAACGGCGGTTTTGCCGACCCCGGCTTCCCCGGTCAGCAGCGGGTTGTTCTGACGGCGACGCATCAGGATATCCACCATCTGGCGGATCTCCTCGTCGCGCCCAACAACCGGGTCAATCTTCCCTTCGCGGGCGCGGGCGGTCAGGTCCTGGCCGTACTGGGCCAGAGTCCCCTGCGCCGCCGGTACCGTACCCGCCGGTGCGTCTGCGGCGGCAGCGGCCTGCTGCGTCTCTTTGCTGTTGGCGCAAATCGCGTCGAACTGCTCAATCAGCACCTCGACGTTAAGGCGGGTGAACTGCGACGAGATGCTTTTCAGCACGTTGGCCAGGTTCCAGGTTTTCAGCATGCCGATCAGCAAATGGCCGCCGCGAATACGGCTGACGCCAAACTTCAGCGAGCCGAAGACCCAGGCGCGCTCCACGGCGCTGTCGATATGTTCAGAAAGATCGGAAACGGAACTGGCGCCACGCGGAAGGACGTCCAGCGCGGCAACGATATCGCGCGTCAGCTGCTGTTCATCAAGGGCAAAGTGGCGGATAACCTGCTGCAGATCGCCATCCTGCTGCTGCATCAGCTGATGCATCCAGTGCACCAGCTCAACGTACGGGTTGCCGCGCAGCTTGCAGAACGCAGTGGCGCTTTCCAGAGAGGTAAATAACAGCGTATCCAGTTTGCCGAAAAGCACGGCACGGCTAATTTCTGACATGTTAGTTTCCATTAACAATGATTCGGTATACGGAAGGATTACCGCTCTGCGCGATACACCAGATCGCCACGCGGGACAGGCTGCGGCTGAAGGCCCAGCCAGGTGTTATAGCCTAATCGCCCATTGCTGCCGAGCGTGGTGCCCTGCACCGCGTCTTCACGCAGGATCACCCGCGTTTCCCATTCAAACTCCACCCCGGCGTACTGACGCACCCAGTCGCGCAGTTCGGTGACCCAGGCTTCACCCGGCAGAAAACGGTTGTACTCCTCCGCGCTCAGCGGGCCAATTTCGATGCGAAACTTGTGCTGCACGTCGCGGACGGCGACGCCGAGAAAGGCGGATTCCCCCATGCGCGGCATGCGGCGTCCTGCGCCAAGCTGCGCCTGCTCGCGCGTGGAGAGGGGCATCCACTGCGGCACGTTGCTCACCAGCTTAACCGGGGCTTTAAAATAGTTGCTCAGGATCTTCTCCAGCCCCTCCGGATCCCGCCCGTGACGGGTCAGGTGTCCGGCGTGGGTAAATCGCGCATGCGAGCTCAGGCTGCCTTTGTTCATCTGCCCCGGCTGGCCCATGCCAATCAGCGATGCCAGATACCCCTCAAAGCGCCTGTTGTCGGCGCGGTCCAGAGAGACCGCAGGCTGCGCATCCGCCCAGGCGCGGTAAAACAGCAGCGCAAGGCGGTGATGGAACAGATCGGCAAACGCGCTGAGGCTGGTGTCCTGATGATGATAAATACGCTCGCGGGCGTATTCGGTCATGTGGACCGGCAGCGGGCCGTTCGGGCCAAACAGGCCGAAGCTGAGGATAGACACCTCATGCAGCCCGCTTTCTTCGCGCTGGCGTACCTGAGCCAGCGTCGACGGCGCAAAACTCATCGACGGCTGCTGGCCGATGCGCAGCGGCTCAAATTTCGGCAACGGCGCGTGTCCCAGCGGGTAGCGCTCGCCGCCCTGGGCATCAATGCGCCTTAAAAGCTGAAACAGATCGTAGCGCCAGGGCGTCTCACGGACGCCGTGCCAGAACGCGTCCGGCAGCCTGGTCAGGCGATGCACGCGCAGCGGTGCAGTGGCAGCGTCACTCATATCAGCGCCCTTTTACCCATGCGCGGCGCCCAGTAGCCAATCTCGCCGCGCTGCTGACTTTTCAGGGTGAACTCGGTGAAGCTGTTGATAGAGACCAGACGGGCAAAGAGGCGCTCCATCACGCTGCCGAAGAGCCACGGGCTGGCGCCGGAAAAGGCTCGCTCATCGACCGTCAGGGTGATGCCGATCCCGCGGGCGAAAACGACCGGGCCGGGTTCAGGCACGCGGCGGTGAACCGGCTCCAGCACGCAGTGGCGTACCCCCTCCACCTGACGCGCAACGGGCGTTTCTGCCAGATTGGCGTACAGCCCTAACAGCTGGCGCAACGCGGCCGCGCCGTCTTCGTTTTCGCTGTCCATCAGGCTGAGGTAGTTCATCTGCAGCTGGCTGATGAGTCGCCAGGTGCTGAACCCTTCCGCCAGCGCCGGGCGCGGCGGCGTCGGGCCTTTGCGCAGGGTGAGGGATTTCACCGGCATAGAATCGGCCATAATGAACTGCCCGAGCTCCTGCTGCAGCATCAGCGGCAGGTCGCGGCTGGTGCACAGCACCTCGGCAGAGATATAGCGCAGGTTTTCCTGCCACGGGGCGTGCTGTTCATCCACCAGCGAAACAAACACCTCTGAACCGATATAGCCGGTACGGGTGCCGTAGCGCAGGGCGTGCTCGGACAGCACGCGCTGTTCGCGGCGCAGGGAAAAATAGGCCCCGTAGTTGCCCGCATCACCGCTCCAGGTGCTCCAGAATGGACGAAACGTCTGGTCATCGCGCTGGCCGTCCGCGCTGCCATAGATTTTTTTGACCGCGTAAATTTCATAATCCAGAGGACGAATGTTATCGACCACCAGATGGTATTCATGCTGGCCTTCATTCAGCTTCTGACGCGCCGCGACCTTTGGGAAAAGGTTGATGACCGGGGTACAGTGCAGCGCCAGATGGCTGGCATCGACCACGCGCTCCAGCTGTTCATCCGACTTATCCAGAAGGATGAAGATGTCGAAGGCTTTTTCGCCTTCACAGCGTTCGATAAGCGTGCCCAGACCGCTCAGGCTAATGAAGCGGAAGCGGGCCGGAAAGGCGAAATACTCCTGCAGCAGGCGGTAGCCGTCAAAGTTGCGCAGATCGTCAGGAAGCAGCGCCTGTTCAGGCTCAAAGCCCTCCTGGCGCAGCGCGTCCGACGCCAGCAGCTGTCGCTGCGGCTGCGGGCTGACCGTCTGGCAGACGATCCCGGCGTGATGCTCCATCACCAGCTCCAGCAGCTTCAGCGCTTCAATGTCCGGACCGCCGAGGAAAAATTCCAGACGGTCGAAATCCAGGTGTCCGAGGTTTTGCGGGCCGTCGCAGGCGATGCGGATCCTTAAGGCGCTGGCGATCCCCCGCTGGCTCAGCCCCAGCTGCGCCAGCGGCAGATCGGCGGGCACGCCGCCCAGCTCGACCTTATCGATTTTCAGCGGCAGCAGGTTGACCTCGTGCGCCGTGGTATAGCTGCAGGTTACGCCGGTTTTTTTCAGCGCCAGGCTGTCCATCATGGTGCCGCGCGGCACAATGAAGCCCTTGCTCAGGTCGCCCCGGCTGCTGTCGGGCTCAATCTCAGCGATCGCCATCGACGGCGTGGGCGCGAGATAGTTAGGCGCAATCATCTCCAGCAGTCGCTGGGAGAAGCGCGGAAACTCCGCGTCCATTTTCATCTGCACGCGGGAGGTCAGGAAGGCGAAGCCCTCCATCAGACGTTCGGTATACGGGTCCGCCACTTCGATGCCGCGCATGCCCAGCCGTCCGGCGACTTTTGGGTAGCGTTCGGCAAACTCGGCCCCCATTTCGCGCAGATAGGCCAGCTCGCGGTTGTAATATTCGAGCAGTTTACTTTCCATGATTACCCCGCATCTTTCAGTTCAAAATGGCCGTTTTCCAGATCGACATCGGTACGAAACAGAAACTCCAGCGGGTACGGCACACACCACAGACGCCCTTTGATCTCGATGGAGAGCACATTGTGCAGATCCAGCGAGGAGGTATCCGACACGCAGCGGACCTGCAGCCCCTGCGGCAAAATGCGCGGCTCAAAATTGATGATGGCCTCGGTGAGCTTGCGCTGAATGTCGTGCCATTCGATATCCGACATCCTTTTCCCGGCCAGCGGCGCGACGCCGAAGTTGACCACCGAGCGCTTCACGTGCGGCAAGGCGCTCAAGTCGCCGGAGGCATCGTGGTTGATGGTGTTAAACAGCCACTGCAGATCGCGCAGGACGTTGCGCCGCAGGGCGGCGTGGGTGATCAGATTGCTGTTGGCCGACTCGCGTTTTTTTTCCGGGTCGTTATCGGTGAGACGATCCAGCAGCGAGGGCTGCATTTTGTCGCGCGCCCCCACCTTCTCCTGCCTGCTGCGGGCTTGCCAGCCGCTGCGCAGCAGATCGCCTTCGCCAGCGGGATTACTCATCGGCTCCATCCGTCGCAAACGTCACGAGGCTTAATGACAGCAGCGGGTATTCGCTTTGCTCGCTCAGCCAGGCCTTCTGGCCCCTGCCTTCGTAAAGGGTGCCGTCTTCGTCGAGCGGCTGCCATTCGGTGGTGCGGCCCAGCCTGACCGCATCGGTGGCATCGGCAGCAAACGGGTAACGCGCCGGGATCTGACACACCTGCTCCGTACCGTCGGTCAGGCGCACCAGCGCGTGACGCCAGACCAGATCGGTCACGCTGGCGGGCGCCTGGAAACGGATCTCCGCGATGGCGCTGAACGGCAGCCAGAAATAACGACCGTTCACGATGGTTTCGCAGACCGGGCCGAGACGGGCATCGCCGTCCATCAGCCACTCGAAAGCCTGCGTCTCCTCGTTTTCGAGTGTGATGTGACCCGCAGTGGCCTGCGCCTGTTCGAGGGCTTCGAGACGCAGTTCCCGGGCGCGCTCGCCCTCCTCGCTCAGCGCCGCGGCCAGGGTCGTCAGCCACGGCCACTGGGTTTCAGGCATAGCCGGACGCGCCTGTCCCGCCATCACCTGGGCGCGCTGCAGTTCGCCCTGAATGGATTGCTCCAGCAGCGTGACGGTGGGCTTCGCCTGAGGCTTCAGCGCCAGCCAGCTTTTCAACTGGGTCAGCGCGCGCGTCCAGTTGCCGCTGAGGGTTAAAAACTGCACGAACGCGGCGCGGAGGTCGGCATCTGCCGGACGGGCTTTGATTTCAGCTTCAAGGCGCGCCAGCGCATCGCTGAGCGACTCGCCCGCCAGGTGTTGATAGAGCGTATTCATAGACACTCCTTAATTCGCCGCGCGCCATGCGCCAACGGCCGGATCGCGCAGCTGAGGACGCAGGGTGTCAATCAGCACGATATTCAGCGACGTGCCGGGTGCGACCCAGGCGCTCCAGGTTTTTTTCACCGCCGCAATACGCGCCTGCAGTTTTGCATCATCGCTGGCGATTTCACGGGAGATCTCCACCGCTACGGTGCCGTTGCTTTTCCAGCTGTTCAGGGCGCTATCGTAAGGCAGGATCATCCAGCTCTGGTCGCTGTCTGGGGTGCTGAACACCATGCGCTCTTTGTTGACGGAGGTGATCAGCGCGTTTTCAGGATCGGCGCTTTGATTCAGACCCGCCACCGGGAAGCCATGAATGTAGGTCACCGCCATCTCTTTCTGTCCACCGTTGCGGGACTGCGAAACCACGGTGTGTCCGCTCAGCCAGCTGCCGTTACCGCAGCGGGTGGTGTCAGAATCCGGAATAAAGAGCGCCGGAGCGGAAGCGCCCCCTTCCCAGAAGGTGCGCAGGTGGCAGCCGTCCTGCAGGGTAAATTCCTGCCACGGCGTGCGGTCAGCCGCGACGGTGCGGGAAGCCACGTTCTGGTCCGGCGGCAGCAGCGCGCCGCTGGCTGGGGTTGCGGTGACGGTCGCAGCAGGCGCGGCCTGCTCCTGTTTCACCACCAGCGCCCAGTCCTGCGCTTTGCCTGCCGTACCCTGCGCCAGCGTGGTACCCGCCGGATCGTTGAGCGTCCAGCTAAGCTTATTCACTTTGCTGCACTGGTGTTCCAGCAGGGAGCCAAGACGCGGCACAAAATTCTCCAGCACGGAGACGTCTTTCTTACCATTCGCCACAATGCGCAGCGCCACCTCAGGCTTACACCAGCTCTGCGGCGTGTTGTCTTTGATGTTGTCGATCCAGATATCCAGCTTCTGCGCAGGAGACTGCACGATGCGGAAATTCTCAGCCTGCGCGGTGGAGGTGACCGCCAGAAGTGCCAAACCCGATAGCCAAAGTTTCATATCGTTCCTTGTGTGTCTAATCAGTTCCGCAGGGAAGAAATTGTGCTGCGTCAGAGAGGGTGTGCAGCAAAGTGGTGTCCTGAGGGTTGCCCATCCATACCGCCAGGGCAGTATAGTTATCCTGAGCATTCCCCTCCTGTTCGCCATTCTTTTGAATGATTTGGTTCATTAAGGTCAGCCACTCCTGCGGCGTATTGACCATATGCAGCGACTGCTTCATTTGCTCTTCGCTAACGCCGTGCCAGAACCCGTCGGTGCAGAGTAAGAATGCATCGCCGTCTTCAACCTGCACCACGTCGCTGTAGCTCGCTTCCGGCCCGCCGTTTTCAATCCCCAGCGCGAGGTACAGCAGATTGCTGTTGAGATCGTCGGTCTGGTGCCCGGCGTCTTTCATCTGCTGCACCAGGCTGTGGTCGGTGGTCACATGCCACAGCCATCCCCGGCGAAACAGGTACAGGCGGCTGTCTCCGGCGTGCGCCCAGTAGGCCAGACCGTAATCACGGTCAATGAACAGGCTGACCAGCGTCGTGCCCATCCGGCGATAGTCCTGAACGGCCTGCTGTTCGCTGAGGATGGTGCGGTTCGCCGTCTGCACGTAGTCGCGGATATGCTGCGCATTAAGATGTTTGTCGCCATCGAAGCGGGAGATAATGCTGTTGCGGGCCAGCTCTGCAGCCACCTCACCGCCCGGCAGGCCCGCGATGCCGTCGCAGACGACAAAGCATGCTGAACGTTCCCCTATGGTTTCTCCCGTCTGATCCTGGTTGCTGGCGCGCGTCCCCTGGCGGGAGAGAGAAGCCGTTGCGATATTCATTTGTCTTCCGATCCGCTCTGTGAGTCTTTGTACTGATTTACCTCCATGTCGTACGCGTGAAGGAAGGCCTCGCCGAACAGGGTATGGAAGTCATCCTCAATCTCGCCAGCCGTCTCGCCATAGCTGCGAACAAAATAGTCCCACAGGGCGGCTTTGCGGCTGCCCGGCAGCGCCAGACGAGAGGTCATCCCATTCTGCTTCGCCTGCTCTTCCAGCTGTTCCGGGTTAAAGGACTGCAGCATCGCGGCAATGATGGCGCGGATACCGGAGATCATGCCCAGCTGGTGCGCCTGCAGATCGATAAGCGCGTCGCGCACGGATTTGGTCGGCGGCATAAAGCCCGGCATCGGGGTGCCGAACATCTGGATCAGCACGGTTTTGCCGGTCGGCAACAGCTTGAACGGGTTGTTGGCATCGTCCAGCACCATGGTCATATCGGCCTTCACGCCACGCTTGAGAATGGAACGCGAGGAGAGCAGCGCCACGGTCCCCTGAGAGAACATACCGAGGATTTGCCCGAGCTGTCGCATATTTTCCCGGTCAAACTGCGGGACGGGCTGCATTTCGCTCAGCCCCATGCCTTCCAGCAGCGCCTCCAGCAGCTCGCCCTGCAGCACTTCGCCCTTCTCACCGCTATTCGCCGTAGCGGTTGGGGCGGCGGCGTTATTGACTGGGTCGATGCGCAGACGGCCCTTCGGGGCCTGAGCGCTGCTGCGCGCAACGGCCTGTGGCGTAGGCATGGTGAAGCCTGCGTAATCCGGTCGCGCGGGCTCTTCTTCAGCACGCGGTTCTTCCTGCGGCTCAGGGGCGAACAGCGGAGAATCGGCCAGCACGTCCTCTTCCTGCTCGGGTTCCGGCACTGGCGCAGGCTTTTCGGTAAGAATGTCATCCGGATGGGTTAATGGGGCGCCGCCCATCAGCCCGAGCGGGTCGTCATTACGCGCGGCTGGCGCGCTGGCCTTACCGCCAAACAGGGCCAGCGGATCGAGTTCGTCCGTCGCCTCGTCTTCTTGCTTAGCGGGGGTCGTCTCGCCCGGCGGCACCAGCGTTGACGGGGTGACGTCGTCAAAAATACTCTCTTTTTTGAACAACGCTTCGTCGCTGAACAGCGTGTCCGGGTCAACGTTCTTACGCTCGAGCTTTGGATCGCTGTCGTTAAACATCGCCAGCGGATCTTCAGCGTTACGCTCCGGGGCCGCAGGCTGGGAGAACGGATCGTGCGATGCAGCAGGCTGCGGTTTTGTACGGTTGCTGGAGATGCTGTCGGAGATGGAGAACTCCTGCATCAGGCTATCCCAGATCTCCGTTGGCACGGCGGTTGGCTCGGCCTTCCCGCGCGGTGCGGCGCTCGCCGGCTTCGGTTGCGCAGCGGGCGCGGGTGCGGCTGCCGGACGCGCCTGCTGATGCATACTGGCCGCCATACGGCTCACGGGCTGCGTATCGTGGATCAGTTCGGACACTTCGATACGGTAGTCATCAATACCGAGAATGTCGCCATCCTGCAGCTCAACCTGACGTCCCCGCTCCAGCGGAATGTCATTTAATACCACGCGGGTGACGCTGCCACGGTTGGTCACGCGGCATTCGCCCTGGGCGTCAACGTGAACAATGGCCTGCAGACGAGAGATGGTGCGGTCATTGTCCGGCAACACCAGATTGTTATCCGTACCGCGCCCAATGGTGCCGCCCGGGGCGTAAAAATCACAGCTGCTTTGCGGCGGCTGATGACCGGGTTTCGTAGAAATAATCGTGAATCGCATGGCGTATTCCTGCTGGTATGATTAGCGCTCAAACGCTGCCGCTCTCGGAGCGAGAACGGCGGCGTTTGGGGGCCGATTCCATCTGTTCTATTCTGGCGTTTTGAGCGGACGAATCGCTTCGCTATTGGCGATTAAGCTGCACTTTAAAACCTGATATTGACCCAGTTCGGTACCGCCTACTTTCTCTTTCAGTAAAGAAACAATCACCTTGTCAGCTTTTTCAAAATTCTCAGCAGGGAGATTGCTTGCTTCCAGCCATGCGGCTGCACTGGCCTCTGCATCATCTTTGAGACTTTTACTGTCCGCAATCTTACTGATGCATCGATTTTGCACCCAGTTTTCAAAGATTTGTTGCTGAGAAAAAGCGCTAACATCAGGCAGGGTTTGGGCATAAACAGCAGGGGCATTTATAGCCAGGATCAGCAGTAATAAACGTTTCATTTCAGGCTCCAGAATGTTGCGTTGGTCGGAATAAATGAACCATTACCCGGTGAGCCCAGAAAATGGCAATCATCAGAGCAAATATTTCCATTCCAGAGTGTGACATGCCCGGTAGCGTCGCTCCAGCCGTGCCCGGTGAAGATGATAATGCCCTGTTTGCCTGCAAATTGCGCAGGAGTGGGAGAAGAGACAGACATATCGGCATTGCCCAGTACCGTGGGTAGAAATGAAATCATATCTTTAACGCGGAACATATAGCGCTTTTTGTCGTTTCCGGTCACTGTCGCATATTTACTGTTAGAAGGAATCGGAATGCCACAGTAATTTAAAACGTAGCTCATACGAATTGGGCAGGCATTTTTAAAAATACCGGCGTCGATATTATGCTGAACTTTTCCACCCAACAATTTGCCAACCTGTTCTACGCTTATGTTCACTTCTCTGAATCTGTTCCAGGCGGCACCAAAAGCAGGACGCATTTGAGACATCTTGTTTCTCCTTGATAAGAAGCTCAGGATGGGGCTGTCGCTCTCGGGGCGAGAACGGCGACGTTTGGGGTTAAAACATTCTATTCAGTCTGCGTAAGCTTAAACTGGCCTGAAGGACCTTCTTGTAAGGTGAAACGGGCCGCATAGCGAATAGAATCGTTTTTTTCTGACACTTTCAAGGCAACATCATATTCTCCGGCTTGCCACGCAATCCCCTTCCACTGGTGACACTGCTGGGTCGTTAACGTCACCTCGGGGCTAAACGTTGACGGCGGCGATATCGCTTTCCATTCATTTCCCGCGCGTATCATTATGGTGGGCGAATGGCTGGTGACAGGCGCGTCTAACCCGGAATTAGCAGGGATAGCAAAGCAGGGTTCATTATTTTTCAGCGTAACCGAAAGCGACTGATATTGTCCTGGATGAGACAAACAGGCGCTGACCATCAACGTGACTGCAAACACACCGAATAACTTTTGCATAATCATGCCCGCCAATCCTGAGGGCTCTTGAGGTTGATAATGACCGGGGAAAACTCCCCGGCCACATACGCAATTACGCTTCTTTGTTTTCTTTGATGTTCCAGCCAGCGCTGCTTTCAGCACCTTTACCACCCGACGTGGTCTGCTCCCAGTACTGCTGTTTCACTTTCGCAGCCTGGAATGCATAGGTCACACCAACGGTGTCGCCGTTGTCAGCACCGGTGTACTGAACAGAGGTCACCAGCACATCTTCCAGCGTGATGCGGGAGTATTCCACCTGCTGGCCGCCGGCTTTACAGACGGACAGCTCAACTTTAGTCAGGTGTTTACCGCTGGCGCAGTGTTTCAGGATAGCGGTGGTGGATTTGTCGATCAGCGCGTTAACGTGCAGGTCGTTAAAGTTAACTTTACCGGCACCGCCGCCACCGCCAACGCTCATATTACCTGGCTGGGAAGCGCCCCAGGAGAAGGAGGTAATATCAGTCCAGCCGGTGTGGTTAGAATCTTTAGATTCGCCCGTAACACCCTCGACCTTCAGAAACATATCAATAGCCATAATATCTACTCTTCGTGGATGAACAATATTGCTTTCGAAAAAGCACTTATATGGCAAACAGGAAAGCATGGGGCTGAATAAAACCGTCCATATTTTACCTCTGCCTCTAGCCTGTCGAATTCGTACTTCGTACAGACTCTTCAGAGTGCCTGCAATTGCAACCACCCTAAATTATGGTTAGTCACACCTCATGGTAACTAAGCGCTAGACAATCATTCACTGCATCATCTAGAATATTTTCAACCGTCTATCATTCATATAAGGCAACATAAAATGAAGAAAATAATGTTATTAATACTGACAGTCGTATTTTTAGTTATCGCAATTTTCACAACTGTAGATCTTTTCCAATCAGCCTGGTATGTATTTTCATTAGAAAAAATCACTACAACTTCTGCAGGCTTACTTTTTGGGAAATTGGTTTTTTTGCTGATCATCCTTTTGGCATCTTACTTCTCACTAAAGTCCTTGCGCAAATCAAAGTCTTGACTTTAATTTTTCCGCAAAATAGTAAATAGCGATAGATGCAGCTAAAAGAATGATTAATAGAACTGTATTTATCGTTATTTCTAAGGTGGTTACCGACCAATCAAAAACAAAAATATAATAGCTAAGAGTTGAGAAAAAAAGCATAAATGAGACAATAAGCATGAGATAGACTATAACGTACTTTGATGCTCTTTCAAACACGAGTAGCTCCTGCTAAAAATCGGCTAAAAATCTCTTTATCTATAGCACCATGACTTTGTTGGAAATTTATAGCTTCAATAAATGGCTTAACATTATCTTCAACGAGAAAATATAATAAATCTAAATCACCCGCACCACGCAACTCATAGTAAATATCTTTGTTTAATTTTAACAGATCGTATGAGGTATATACTGAGCGAGAAATTGAAGCACCCACACTTAACACACCAGTAAGCCCTGCAGAAACAAGAAATCGCGGAACAATTTTTGAAACGAATAGCGTAATTAATTCATTTACGAAAACCATTTTAAAGGCTATACCACCTACTTGCGACCCACCTACTTTTAGGAGGAGCTCCTTAGATTGCTCTTCAGATAAACCAGACAGATAACGTTTGACCACTGTATTGATTAACCGACGCACATCTTCTGATGTAAGCCCTTTTTTGATTAGCGTTAACAACCTAATTTTATCTGTTTCATTTCGCCACCTATGGTCAGTATCCAGAAAATCTTTGGTTAACATCCATAAGTCTTCTGGGATTGACATAAAACCATCGACCGCGCTGCGAGCGAAAATTTCTGGACCACTCTGTTTACGCGTATCAAAAATCTTCAACATGCCATCTGCAATTTCTTTTGATGAACTCGTTCCCAATGTTGATTCCTCCTGAAGTTAATGAGCATCGATGGTTTTCTATATGAATTATGCCAATGTAGTTAACTTTGCCGGCCCAATGGGCCGGCTACACTCATCACGCGTCTTTCGTCTTCAGCGACGGCAGTTTAGAAACCAGACGCAGGGAAACGGTCAGACCTTCCAGCTGGTAGTGAGGACGCAGGAAGAACTTCGCGGCGTAGTAGCCCGGGTTATCTTCAATCTCCTGCACCTGCACTTCCGCAGCGGCCAGCGGTTTACGGGACTTGGTCTCCTGAGAGGAGTTCGCCGGGTCACCGTCGACGTAGTTCATGACCCAGTCGTTCAGCCAGCGCTCCATCTCTTCGCGCTCGCGGAAGGAGCCGATTTTGTCGCGCACGATGCACTTCAGGTAGTGGGCAAAGCGGCAGCAGGCGAACAGGTACGGCAGACGAGAGGCCAGACGCGCGTTGGCGGTGGCATCCGGGTCGTGGTACTCGGCCGGCTTCTGCAGCGACTGCGCGCCGATGAAGGCGGCAAAGTCGGAGTTTTTGCGGTGAACCAGCGGCATAAAGCCGTTTTTCGCCAGCTCGGCTTCACGACGATCGCTGATGGCGATCTCGGTCGGGCACTTCATGTCCACGCCGCCGTCATCGCTCGGGAAGGTGTGGCACGGCAGGTTTTCCACCGCCCCGCCGGACTCCACGCCGCGAATCGAGGTGCACCAGCCGTACTCTTTGAAGGAACGGTTGATGTTGGCGGCCATCGCGTACGCGGCGTTCGCCCAGGAGTAGCTGTTGTGGTTCGCGCCGTCGGTCTGCTCTTCAAAGTCAAAGCTGTCCACCGGGTTGGTGCGAATGCCGTACGGCAGGCGCGACAGGAAGCGCGGCATCACCAGCCCCAGATAGCGGGCATCTTCGGATTCACGCAGCGAACGCCAGGCGGCGTATTCGGTGTTCTGGAAGATCTTGGTCAGGTCGCGCGGGTTAGCCAGCTCCTGCCAGGACTCCATCTGCATCACGCCCGGTGCGGTACCGGTGATAAACGGACAGTGCGCCGCAGAGCCGATGCGCGCCATTTCACCCAGCAGCTCAACGTCCTGCGGGCTGTGGTCGAAGTAGTAGTCGCCGACGATGCAGCCAAACGGCTCGCCGCCGAACTGACCGTACTCCTGCTCGTAGATTTTCTTGAAGATCGGGCTCTGGTCCCAGCCCACGCCCTTGAAGCGCTTCAGGGTGCGGCCCAGCTCCTGCTTGGAGATGCTCATAAAGCGGATCTTCAGCATCTCGTCAGTTTCAGTGTTGTTCACCAGGTAGCTCAGACCGCGCCAGGCGCTCTCCAGCTTCTGAAACTCGTCGTGGTGAATGATCTGATTCACCTGCTGCGACAGCTGCTCGTCAATACCGGCGATCAGGTTCTGAATGGTGCGGTAGGTGTCGTTGGAGAAAGTGACGGTGTTTTCCAGCGCCTGCTGCGCCAGCGTTTTAACCGCGCTTTCTACGGCTGAACGGGCCTGATCGGTTTTTGGGCGGAACTCTTTGTTCAGCAGCGCGCTGAATTCATCCTGGCTGAACGCCTGACCCGCCTGCTGCTCGTGTTGTTGAGTCTGGTTGCTCATCGATTATTCCTCGCTACCTTTCGCGCTTTCGTCATTTTTTGGCAACTGGCTCAGGGACTTGAGCAGCGTCGGATCCTGCAGAATTTTAGCGATCAGCTCTTCCGCACCGTTTTTGCCGTCCATATAGGTCAGCAGGTTGGAGAGCTGGGTACGCGCTTCCAGCAGCTTATTCAGCGGCTCGACCTTGCGGGCCACCGCATCCGGCAGGAAGTCGTCCATGCTGTCAAAGGTCAGATCCACGTTGAGCTTGCCTTCGCCGGTCAGGGTGTTATCCACCTGGAACGCCACGCGCGGCTTAAGCGCCTTCATGCGTTCGTCAAAGTTGTCGATGTCGATTTCGAGGAATTTACGCTCGTCGACGGCCGGCAGATTTTCAACCGGTTTGCCGACCAGATCGGCCATGACGCCCATCACAAACGGCAGCTGAATCTTACGTTCTGCACCGTAGATCTCTACGTCGTACTCGATCTGCACGCGGGGGGCACGGTTACGTGCGATGAATTTCTGCCCACTGTTACTCATTGCCATGATGTTCTCCATCAAAGATGCGCGGTGAAGGTGAAACGGCAGGCTCCATGCCTGTCGTCATAATGCCTGGACGCGTTATTCGCGGCGCCCAAAGATGTTTTCAAGTTGGTTAACGCCGTCTGGCGCCAGGTCGCGAATAATGTCCATAAAGTTGAGTTCTGACAGCCGCTGCACCCGTTCAATCATCAGCGGTGCGGGGTGGCTCGGTTCGTACTGCGCAAAATACTGCTTCGCTTTTTCCAGCATCAGCTGCGCGTCGGCGCGGCTGGTGATCTGCACGCTGCGCCAGTCGGTGACCGACTGAACGGGCTGCGCTGCCGTCGACTGCTGCTCGGCCTGGGGTTCTGCCTGCGCCTCGCGGTTCGGCAGCAGCTTGCTGATGTCGGTTACCTGACACGCGCTGGCGACCAGTCCGACGGTTTTCAGCAGCTGTTCCATCTCGGGCACGCCGCTTTCACCGAGATGCCCGGTGAGAAGCTCGCGAATCGCCAGCAGACGTTCGTTAATGACGATAACCGCGGCGGTGCCGGGCTGGTCGCCGCGGGCCAGCTCGTCAATCAGCCGTGGACGGCCGCCGGGATAGTCCGGACATTCCGTCTTGCTGCCGTCCAGCAGGGCCTGGGCATCCCGGAGCGAAATTTCATCGCCGTTTGAACGCAGCAGCGAGGCGTTACGCACGGCGACGGTGAGGTCGGACTTATCGCTCAGCCCTGCCAGGGCGTTAATGCGATAGAACGGATCGGTTTCGCCATACTCTTCCAGCAGCGGATAGAGCGGCTCCCAGTAGCGGGCGATCGCCTCCTGCACCAGCAATAATCCGTCCGCGTAGCCCGCAAGCCCGCGGCGGCGCGTCCAGGCATGGGTTAACGCCAGCAGGACGCGAAGATCTTTGGTGCGGGTCAGCAGGCTGGTGGCGTATTTTTCCACCGTGTTCCAGTCAGCGGGCTCTGCCGGGATAATGGTGTCGCCAAACTGCTGTTCCGCTTTGCCCTGACTGGCCTGATTCATGATCTGGAAGTCGGCGTCGTACTCCAGGTTTTCGCCGCAGGGTTTTTCGGGGCTTATTGGCGCGAGAAATTCTTCGATATTCATGAGATCCCTGCTTATTCAAACATGGGCGGATAAAGACCGTGACGCCCCGGACGGGCGCCCCCTGCCGGGTCGAACAGCAGGGTGAAAAGCTGCCCGGTAAAGTTACCGCTGTGCACGTGGGTGTACAGCGGGTAGCCGTCGCAGCGGTTGGTCCACCAGTAGCTGGTCTGGCGCAGCGGATCAAAACACTCAGCCGCCTGAGGCCAGCCCAGCGTGCTCTGGCCGTCCTCGTCATAGCCAATCACATCAAGGATGTCGGAACGCTTTTGCGGCTCGACGGGCTGCGGCGCAGGGATGGTCATCAGCATCTCATCCAGCTGCGAGGCGGAAAAACTGTTGCGCACCGCATGCAGCCCCAGGCGCCCAATCTGCTGGTACCAGCTTTCGGCCTGGCTGAGCAGGCTGGTCGACCACTCTGACGGGGCGAAGCTCAGCTGAAGGCAAACCGGGTACTGGCGGCCAACGCTGTCGCGGCCCGGCAGCAGGCAGCCCATCTGGATCATCTGGCTGCCGAGCATGGGCGGTACCACAAAATTCCAGACTGGCGCTTTGTGAAACTGGCGCTCGCCGCTGCGCTGCTCTTCCTGCTGCCAGGCCAGCAGACCGACCTGGAACCAGTGTGACCACTGGCGCTGTAAAGTGTCAGGAAAGCGACGCTGCAAAAAATCTCCGGCGCTGGGTAACTTGCCATACCAGCTGTAGCGGTTCATCGCAGGGGTATTCGTCATACGGCTGTCCTTGCGGTTATGGGCATGAGAAACGGGGAAGCTGGAACGGGTTACGAATGCTGTTAGGCGCAAACTCCAGCGTGACCTGATGTCCGTCGACGTTGAAGGTGGCCTGACGGCTCAGGCTACCCGCGCCCGGGCTGGTGCTCGCTTTATCAAAGAAGCGGTTGAGCGCCCAGGCGCCGTTGGTGACCAGCGTCGCCGTGCTGCCGTTCGCCAGCCCCAGCTGCATGCGTACCTGGTTGGTGCCGCCCGGCCCCGGCCAGTTCATGATCTGCACGGCCTGCGGGCCGTGGCTGTAGCGCAGCAGCTGGCCGTCGACGTCCAGCGTCAGGTTCAGAATGGAGTTATCCATTCGCACGGTGCGAACCGTCACCTTGAAGGACGGCGTCGTGGCGCCATTAGCAAAGAAAGCGTCGCGAATCGACTGGGCCTGCTGGAACGGTCTCAGCAGCCCTTCGCTTCCCGGCAGCGTTTTACCGTCGATGCCCGGCATAAAGCGCCAGTTTGCCTGCGTGGTATCCACTTTATTGGTCAGATTGTCGCGGAAGAAAGCGTCCATCAGCCCGGTTCCCGGCGCAAACATGCGCGCGAGATCGTCAGGGGTGACCTCGGTGCTGGCGCTGCGCACCAGCGGGTAACGGCCGGCGATCGCCTGACGGCAGAATCCTCCCACCTCAACGTTAATACGCTTCCGCACGTTTTCGAGGTCGCGGCGCTGGGTATCGCTGCTGGCGCCCACCGCCATATTGCTGAACATGGTTTGTAGCCCGCCCGGCAGGCGACCGGCGCTGGCCTGCAGGCGGCTGATCGCCTCTCCGCCCGGTGCCGGCATACCGCTGTTGGCCGCGTCCTGAACCGCTGTCAGGTAGCGATAGAGCTCATCCACCTGCTTGAGAAAATCATCAAACACGATGGTCTTCCCGCCCTTCTCCAGCGGCTGCGCCAGCTCAATCATCGGTGCGTAGTGGTCGGTGACCAGCTGTTCCGGCGCCTGGGTAACCACGGCGGCCTGGGCCGGCGCAGCGTCATTGTTGCTGAACAGCGCTTCCAGCGTGCGGGTGGCGCGGTTGCTCTGATCCTGCGCTTTGCCCGCATCTTCCGGCGCTGGCGCATTGCGCGACAGCGTCAGGACCTGGCTCAGGTTCTGCACCAGACGGCGCAGCGGCGAGTTTGCGCCGGAGAGCAGGCGCGCGGTGTTGATGCGCTGGGAGAGATCGGCGCTGTTATTGAGCTGAATGTCGGCGAGGAAGCGATCCCAGTTCGCGATAAAGTCGCGCATGTAGAGCTGGCGCACGGCGTTATCGATCTGCTGTTTATCCTCCTGCGCCGTCGCGGCCCCCAGTACCCAGGCGTCGTCCTCGTGCAGGGCGGTGGTTACGCTGTCAATCTGGCCGTTAAAGCTTTTCCAATAACCGTCCGGGGTATACAGACCCGGCACGCCTTCGCTCACCGGTTTGCCGCTTTTGCGGGAAAACACCAGCTCGCTCTGCGGTCCGCCCAGGTCGGAAAGGGAGACCGGCTTGAGGTTGTCATCATGCTCCAGCAGGCGTTTGAGGCGACCGTATACGCGCGTGGAGAGCGGCTGCTGATTGATCATCGCTCTTTCGCGGGCCACCAGGGATTCATCCTGCGCGTACGGCGAGGCCTGAATTTTCGGTTCCAGCAGCTGCGTCAGGTGCCATTCAAGCTGCTGCAGCTGCGCCTTCGTGACGTTCTGCGGAAGATTTCGCTGCAGGTTGAGCATCACCCACGAATGCAGGAATTTGCCGTCGTAGTGCTTCGGCTGATACAGCATCTGATAGGCTTTCAGCGCTTCATAGCTGTATTCCACGTCGCTGCCGTTGTCGTTGCGCAGCCAGGTGGTGATGTGCATGGCAACGGCAGGCAACAGCATCTGATCCAGCGCTTTCTGGTACAGCGACTGCGAGGCATCGCTGACGTCATCTCCGCGGTAGAGCCCCATACGGCGGGATACGGGCGGATCGTTCACATCAAACGCGTCGCTTTTCGGCAGATCCACCAGACCGTTCAGCAGCGGCAGCAGATCGAACAGGTCACGCTGGGTCTGGTTCTGCAGCGACTTGCTCTGCTGGTCCAGCAGCGGCACCTTCGCATCCACCTCTTCCAGATAGGCCTTGTTTTTGGCATAGCTGGTCAGCCACAGACCGCCGAGGATAACCAGCAGGGCCAGCAGCGCCGCGTAGCCGGACCAGATCACCGCCCGGTTGCGCAGCTCCCACCAGCGGTTTTCGCCCGCGATCCCGGCTTCCTGGAAGATGACGTTTTGCAGCAGGTTCTTAATGAAGAAACTCTGACCTTTTGCCCCCGGGATCGGCGCTTCTTTGCTGACCGAATCCCAGTTATCCGCCTCTCCCCCTTCCGGCAGCGACAGCGCGCGGTTCAGTTCGCCCATCACGCGGTCGAACGGCATGCCTTCCTGAGTCCCGCTGGCGAAGTAGATCCCGCGCGGAGAGAACTCGGTTTCGAAGTTGGAGCGGGCGAAGACCGTGCTCAGGTAATCCGCCAGCAGCGGACGCAGCGCGGCGAACTCCTGCGGGAAGAGATACGCTTCGGCGCGGGTTTTCGCGTCGTGCTCTTTCAGCATGGTTTCCGGCAGCCCGGCATCGAGGCGCTGCTGCAGCAGAGAAAACTCCTGCTGGAAGTTGCCCATCAGGTCGTAATCGGCGTGTTTGGTTTGCTCCCACGGCAGGGTAAAGCCCCAGATCTGGTCGCGCTGCGCTTTGTCGTAGTCGGCAAACCAGGCGCGGAAGCCTTTAAGCAGGTCGGCCTTGGTCACCATCACGTAGACAGGGAAGCGAATACCCAGCTGTTCATGCAGCTCGGACAGACGCTGGCGCAGGTTCACCGCCTGCTGGCGGGACGCCTCGGCGGACTGGGTGAGCAGGTCAGAAATGCTGATGGTGATGATGACGCCGTTGATCGGCTGGCGGCGGCGATACTTACGCAACAGGTTGATGAACTCCAGCCATTCGCCGGCGTCCTGTACCTGCTCGCTCTCCTGGGTGGTATAGCGGCCCGCCGTGTCCAGCAGCACCGCCTCATTGGTAAACCACCAGTCGCAGTTACGCGTGCCGCCAATGCCCCGCAGCGCGGTCTTACCGAAGCGATCGGCCAGCGGGAACTGCAGCCCGGAGTTAACCAGCGCCGTGGTTTTACCGGAGCCCGGCGCGCCGATAATGACGTACCACGGCAGCTGATAGAGATATTGCGTGCTGAAGCGCTGCGTCCATTGGGCGCCCTGGCCCGCTTTGCTGAAGTGCGCTTTTTTCAGCATCTGCGCGGCTTCATCAAAGCGGCTGGCGAGGATCTGCTCCTCGCTGTTCAGCCGCTTCTGCGGATCCGCCGCTTCCGGGCTGGCGGTGTTCTCCTTGAGCTTGTCCATCAGCTTGCGGTTAAGCCAGGCATTGTACAGGCGCGGCAGAATGTGGCCCTGCGCCCAGAGCAGATAGACCACGGCGATGCTGATAATGCGGTTCTGTTCAGACTCAAGCGGTCGGGTGTCCACGATGGACAACAGGGGACCAATCATCCAGATCACCGCCGCAAGCGCCGTTACGCCGAGGAAGCTCCACAGAATGCGGTTGGTCAAGATGGAAAGAAGTGTAGTCAGCATTCCTTAGTTTCCTTGCGGCAATCCGTTCAGCTCGGCCTGAGTGTTTTCAGGCGACACCAGCAGAGTAATTTCCACACGGCGGTTACGGGCGCGGTTTTCAGGCGTCGTGTTCGGCGCCACCGGGTTAATCTCGCCCCGCCCTTCCGCTTTCACGCGGCCAGGCTGAGAGAGGCTTCCCTGCAGCATTTTCTGTACCGAGCGGGCGCGTTCCAGAGAGAGTTCATAGTTCGAGGCAAAGCGCGCGCTGCGGATCGGCACGTTGTCGCTGTAGCCCACCACCAGAATTTTGCCGCTGACGTTATTCATCGCCTGCGCAATGCGGTTGATGACCGGTTCATAGCGGTCACGCACGACGGTAGAGGCAGAGGCAAACAGCCCGTCGCCTTTCAGGATAACGACGCTGCGATCCGCTTCGTCTTTCACCGCCACCAGGCCAGCCTCGATTTCAGGCTTCAGGAAACCGCGCAGGTTCAGCACCGCCGGTAGCTGACGGGCCGGTTGCTGAATAGTGGTTTCCGGCAGCTGGGACTGGTAAATCTTCGCCAGCACCGGGTTGGTGCTGTCGCCAAGACGCCAGTTAAGCACGATATAGAAGAGACAGGCGATAAACCCGGCCAGCGCCACGCAGGCCCACAGGGGAACCATCGGCCGCCAGAGCTTACGCAGCACGGGACGATCTTCCGGATGGGGAGAAAGCGGCGGCGGATAGCTGCCGCGCACGCCGCGGATCATCTGCCACAGCCGCTGCTTGATGGTTTCAAGCTGGGTGCGGCCATTATCCAGTACCCGATAGCGTCCTTCGAAGCCCAGCAGCAGGCAGTAGTTGATCATCTCCAGCAGCAGAATATGCTCGCGCGGGTTCTGCGACAGGCGCGCCAGCAGCTGGAAGAACTTCTCACCGCCCCAGGTTTCGTTATGGAAGGTCACCAGCAGACCGTTGCTTGACCAGACGCCGCTGCTGCCCCAGGGGGTGAGCGCGGCGGCCTCATCGAGCGCCGTACACAGGCAGTAACGCGCCCCGACGATCACTTCGTAGGGCAGCCCCGCCTGCTGGCAGCGGACTTCGAAACGGCGAATCTCATCGATCAGGCGCTGGCGTAACGCCACCTGATCGTCATGGGAGACCGAATGACGGATCTGCGGAATCGCGTTGAGCAGCGGATTGGCGGCCGCCACCAGCTGATTGTTGCTACTGGCCCCGGTAAACGCGGCATCACTGCCGGTGTCCTGTCGTTCCTGCATATTAAGCGCTCGCTTTATTATTCTGTCGGGCTACGGATGGCCCAAAACTCCATATCCAGCCCCGGGAACTCCCCTGCAAGATGCAGGGCGAATGCGCCGGACTTATCCATCTCGTGCCACAGCTCGCTGCCCTTCTCCAGTTCAAAGTAGCTGTAGCCGGCATGCCACGGGATCTGCGGCGGCGCGACCGGCATGGCGCGCAGCATAATGCCCGGCAGCTGAAGCTGAACCAGATCGCGGATTTTCGAGACCGGCGCGACCTTCATCTGCGCCGGGAAATGGGTTTGCAGATGTTCGCCTGGCACATTGGCTTTTACCGCCAGCACGAAGCCGAACTCGCGCACCATGCTGGTTTCAGGCACCGTAGCGATGTTCAGGCCATGGGAGCGTTCGTTCAGCGGCAGCTGAATCGCGTGGTCTTCCATCACCAGCGACAGCCCCTGACGCAGCATCAGCATCAGTTTGCTGAAGCAGTTTGCCAGATCGTCATGATCGTAAATCGGCAGCACGCTTTCGGCGGTACGCTGCGACGTCCAGGTGGCTAGCTCGGTCGCAAACGGCAGCCAGCTGCGCCAGAGCGTTTCGGGATGCAGCAGCGGGAGGGTTTTTAAATGAGATACTTCGCCCAGATGACGGTTAACCAGCGACAGCAGCGTGAACTCAATTAGTTCGGAGGTGTTAAAGCGGCCAGGCTGGCGCAGACGACCGCCAATTTGCTGGCTGCGCTGCACCAGCAGACCGTGCAGATCGTTGATCATGCTGTAGATCTGCGGGCTGTTGTTGGCGTTGAGCATCGGCGGGATGTAGCTGTTGTCGAGCCGCACGTGGTTGTCGTTACGTTTCTCCGTCACAAACGCCACGCCGATGGCGGTCCATTCCGCCGTGAGGTCTTTTTCCAGCATCAGGGTCAGACGCAGGCGGCCAAACTGGACGGTGGCATCCCCCACCGACATGGCGTTGTCGTCTTCCACCTCTTGCTCGAAAGCGATGAAGCGCGCCAGCGAGGCCGGCTCTTCGCTAAAAATCACCTCTTCTCTCTCGCCGCGACGAACAGGCAGCGCGAGCACCACCTTTTCGTTGGTGAGGTTGTCAGGAATTTTCAGCGGTACAGGACCGTTGCGCCCGTTACGCACCTGGAAAAAGGTGCCGTCCGGCAGCAGGCCACTGCAGTAGCTCAGGGCAATGCATCCCTGACGAAGCATCGCTTCATCCAGTTCCACGTCAAGAAAGCCCCAGAGATATGACCGCTGTAGCGCGCCCCATTCACGAACATGGTTGAGCAGATAGCTTTCAGTCCGCTGAAAATGGTGTGGACGCAGGAACATGCCTTCGGTCCAGACGACCTTTTCTGCTTTCGTCATGATGATGTGTTTCCTGTGTTGAAGCGCGTTACTGGCTGATGACCCGAATGCCGTTCACGTCGAGAAAAACGTTGGCCTGAAGTTCATCCGCGGACCATTTCCAGAACTGGTAGATATGATTTTCGCCAGGCACAGGCAGAGGGAGTGAAACGCGCCATTTTTTGCCATCCAGCATCTGATACTCCGCCATCACGCCGATGTAGCGGGCCTCCGGAGAGCTTTGCCCGCTGAGGGTTTTAGACAGCTGTCCCGGCATCAGGAAGAACACGTCGCTGTTCAGCAGATTCGCGCCAAGCGTGGCTGACGCGTTGTTCTGCAGGGAGTAGAAGTCGCTGGACATGAAATCCGCATCGGATTTCAGCAACAACACCCGAACCTTAAGCGGCGCAGATTCGTTGATTTGTGGATGAGCCTGAAACTTCAGATTGTAGCGGGAGGGGTCGCTGTGTGAAGACGACGTACAACCACTGACCAGGGCGAAAATCACCGCGTAAAAGAATAACCACAGCTTATGAAAATTTTTATTATTCATAAAAATGCGCTCATGCAAGCCGTTTAGTTCAGGATCCAGGTACCGTTAGCGCTGTCTTTGCAGGCTTTGCTGTTGCCATCGACGTCGACACAGGTCGCTTTTTTACGCGCCTTCGGACGGATGGCCTGTTTACGCACGGCGGCGTCGTACAGGTCGGCCTTGATCACGGCGCGCATCGGGACGTAACCAATCAGCTGATCGTTACCTTCATCGGCAAGCGCCATCCAGTAGTGTTCAACCTGACCCAGCACCACGTAGGTTTTTCCGGTGTCGAGAGTACGGATAACTTTGCCGCTGAAGTCAGGACGGCTCATCAGGGAGGCTGGATACATGGCGCGATACGGTTCGTTGACCGGGTTGAACTCCGCAGGCGGCGTCACAGCGTGACGGTGGGTTAAGGTCACGCCGTTGACCTGGCTGGTCTCGATCGTATCGTCGTTGATCACAGGTTTCTGCGGCGCTTTACAGCCCGCCACCGCCATTACAAACAGAAGTGAAAACAGTACGCGCATTTTCATATGCTTTTCCGTAGCGATATTTCGATGATGAAGATAAGGGGGTGAAGTTTGACTTAGGTGCTATTGTTAAAATAGCCAGGATATTTTCGGGGCGTTACTATTTTAAGGGCATAGCTACCGCACGAGCCCTTCAGAATAAGGCCCAGTGTCTTCCTGACATATTTTGACAAACGGTAAACAAGTTTACATGAGCTTCGCCTCAATTCAATATTTACCGCTACGTAACTGTTGGTAAATGAAGCAGTCGGAAAATTATAGGATTAATCCTATGAAAAAAGCCGATACGGCCTACACGCTGTTATTTTTCCACCACATTACAACGCAAATTATTGTATTATAAAGAAAAAGAACAAAAGAGAACCACTTTCAATAACGCAATACTGCTATTATCGCCACTACCATAATTAGTAGAATTCGCGTATTGGTGAGGTCAGCAGAATATATGAAAGATGAATTATTTGTTGCACTAACAGGGTATCTTTAATATTGAATGCACCCGACAACGTGAATGTGGCTATTTCACTTATGTTGCACTACGTTAATTTTACGCCTCAAAATAACTTTATATTTCGCGTTGTGATAATTCCCCTGTCAGGCATAAATTATATCCATTAATCATTAAGCCTGCGTTAACCATCCTGACATTATCGCAGCCAAAAATGCTCGCAATAGCCCGCCAGCTGCGAACTGTGTTTATTGTTGCCGCCCACAGCCTTCATTCGAAATTTTATTGCTGCTACATCCTCCCCTGCCCATCCCATCTATCTTGCCTACCGGGCGATAGATAATATTTATTATTAAAATGATAAAAAATCGTTATAATTTCTTTAAATATTTAAGCATCAGATCCGATAAATCACTGTAATAAAAAGAGTTTAAGATAAGGCATTTTTCCGCATCGTATGCGCGTAGCCATCCGCTGGTCATTGCTTTCGCTTATTGTCCTTTACAGCGCTTTTACGGGTTCAGACGTTGTGTGACCGAACAAATCAGGAGTGGGTATGAATAAGAAAAGACGCTCGGTGCCGGGTATCAGACACTATGACGGTCCTGCCGGAGGCTGGGGCGCGTTAAAAGCGACGGCCATCGCGGTACGTACCCAAATGGATACCTTTGATGCTCCCGCCACGCTGCTGCGCACCAACCAGCCTGACGGTTTTGACTGCCCGGGCTGCGCGTGGCCGGATAAAGAACACAAGTCGACGTTCCAGTTCTGTGAGAACGGCGCCAAAGCCGTGACCTGGGAAGCCACCAGCAAACGCGTTACCCCCGCGTTTCTGGCTGAGAACAGCGTCTCCTCGCTGCTGGCAAAATCGGACTTTGAACTGGAAGGCTACGGTCGGCTGACGCATCCCCTGCGCTATGACCGGGCAAGCGATACCTTCCGGCCCGTCGACTGGGAAGAGGCGTTTCAACGCATCGGCGAAGTATTGCACGGGCTCGAACCGGACCAGGTCGAGTTCTATACCTCCGGACGCGCCTCTAACGAAGCGGCGTATCTTTTCCAGCTCTTCGCCCGCGAATACGGCACCAATAACTTCCCCGACTGCTCGAATATGTGTCACGAGGCCACCAGCGTCGGTTTGCCGCGTTCGATTGGCATCGGGAAAGGCACAGTCTCGCTGGACGACTTCGATAAGACCGAGCTGGTGATCTCCATCGGCCACAACCCCGGCACCAACCATCCGCGAATGATGGGGACTCTCCATGAGCTGGCCCGTCGCAACGTGCCGATTATCGTCTTTAACCCGCTGCGCGAGCGCGCCCTCGAACGCTTCGCCGACCCGCAAAGCGTGATTGAAATGGCGACCTACGGCTCAACGGATATCGCCTCGACCTATTTCCAGGTGAAGGCCGGGGGCGATGCCGCCGCGCTGAAAGGCATTGCCAAACATCTGCTGGAAATGGAGGCCGAACGCGGTGACGTGCTCGACCATGCGTTTATTGCCGAAAACACCCAGGGCATTGAGGACTTCACCGCCGATATCGCGCAAACCCGCTGGGACGAGATCGAGCGCGAGTCAGGCCTGAGCCAGGCGGCGCTCCAAAAGGTGGCCGACGCCTATGCGAAATCAAATGCCACCATCATTACCTACGGGATGGGCATTACCCAGCACAATAAAGGTACGGCAAACGTCCGCCTGATCGCCGATCTGCTGCTGCTGCGCGGGAATATCGGCAAGCCCGGCGCGGGTATCTGCCCCCTGCGCGGCCACTCTAACGTTCAGGGAAACCGCACTGTCGGGATTAGCGAGAAGCCTACCCCGGCCTTCCTGAACCGTCTGAAGGACGTTTTCGGCTTTGAGCCGCCGTCTCACCACGGACACGATGCGGTGCAGGCCACGCAGGCGATGATCGACGGCCGCGCGAAGGCGCTCATCTGCCTCGGGGGTAATTTTGCCGTCGCGATGCCCGATCACGAGCGGGGTTTTCCGGCGATGGGTAACCTGGATTTGAGCGTACACGTCGGGACCAAGCTCAACCGTACCCATCTGCTGGTGGGCAAAGAGACCTTTATCTTTCCGTGTCTCGGCCGCACCGAGCTGGATCTCCAGGCCACCGGCCGTCAGTCCATTACCGTCGAAGACTCCATGTCGATGGTCCATGCCTCGTCCGGCAAGCTGAAGCCCGCCTCGCCGTTGCTCCTCTCGGAACCTGCTATCGTCGCCGGCATGGCGAAAGCCACGCTGCCGGAAACCCGCGTGGACTGGCTAACGCTGGTTGAGGATTACGACCGCATCCGCGATCTGATCGAGCAGACCATTCCGGGCTTTGAGAACTACAACGCGCGGATCCGCGTTCCCGGCGGCTTCCGCATGCCGCTGCCGCCGACGCAGCGCATCTGGCCAACGGCGACGGGAAAAGCGATGTTCTCGGTGTTCGACGGCGTTCACGAGAACGCCAGCGGCGAAGGTGAGCATGTTCTGCGGTTAATCACGCTGCGCAGCCACGACCAGTACAACACCACCATTTACGCTCTGGACGACCGCTACCGCGGCGTGTTTGGCCGCCGCGACGTGCTGTTTATGAACGAAGACGATATGGCGCAGTCAGGCCTGGAACACGGCGACCGCGTGGATATCGAAACCGCCCTCCCCGGCAGCGTTCAGCGTCTGAAAGACATTACCGTGGTGGCGTACAACATCGCGCCGGGCACCGTCGGCGCCTATTACCCGGAGGCCAACGTGCTGGTGCCGCTTGATTATCTGGATAAGGACAGCGGTACACCGTCGTATAAATCCGTTCCGGTTCGCATCACCCTGCGCTCGAAAGAGATCCGCATGCTGTAAGGCTGCTCGCGCAGAGATAATGATGGATATTAAACAGTTAAAATATTTAATCGCACTCGACGAGACCCGCCACTTTGGTAAAGCGGCCTCGCAGTGCAACGTCACCCAGCCGACCCTCTCCATGCGCATCCGCAGCCTGGAAGAGGAGCTGGGGCTGGTGCTGATCGTGCGCGGGCAGCGCTTTGAAGGGTTTACGCCGGAGGGTGAACGCATCCTCGCGTGGGCCCGTGCCCTGCTGGCCGCGCACGACGGGTTACAGGCGGAAGCCGCGCTGTGTAAAGGCCAGGTGGTGGGCGAATTACGTCTGGGGATGGTGCCGCTGGCAAGCGTGGATCCGATGATCTTTATTCGCCTGCTGACGCGAAAATACCCGGAGCTGACCTACAGCCTCTATTCCATGTCCTCAGCGCAGATTGCCGACGGCGTCAGTCGCAATCAGCTTGAGCTGGGAATTTGCTACCTCAAAAGCATCGACACCAGCCTGTTTGACGTTATCCAGCTGCCAAAAACCAAGATGGGCCTGCTGCACGACGTCCGCCATTTTCAGCTCGGCCAGGCAACGCTGACGTGGCACGACCTGACGGATTTTCCGCTGGGGTTCCTGACCAAAGGGATGCATTACCGGGCGCATATGGAGGCCAGCTTTAAATCTGCAGGCATCGAACCGACGTCCGTTTTCGAGAGCGACTCGACGTTCCAGATCATTCAGGCGGTTCAGAGCGGCGTGTGCTGCGCCGTCATGCCGCTGAACAACGGGCTGGAGGCACTGAACAGCAACTTCAGGATCGTCCCCATCGCCGACGCGAACATTGAGGCTCCCGTCGGCCTGATTATGCGCAGGCAGAAGCCCGTCTCCTCGCTGGCGCTGCGCTGCTTTACCGACGCGCAGGAGATTTATCACGCGGACAATGAGGCGTAGGCCTCGCGCGTCACTACGCTAAAACCGTCGATCAGCACCGCGTCGCGCATCTCCCGGTATTCCGGCGCATCCACCAGCTCGCGGAGCGCATCGCGAATGGCGTCAAGCGTTTCAGGCGAGGTGTTATGCGAGGTGATCAGCGGCAGTCCCGGCGTCAGCGGGGTACGGTCAATGACCGCCAGCCCCGCAAGGCGTTCCGGCTCATGGCGCTGCAGCAGTGCCCAGGTCACGCAGTCGATGGCCGCGATATCCCCCGCCCCGCGCTTCACATCAATCAGCGACTGGCGATGGCTGCCGCTGAAGGACGTTTGCGCGAAAAAAGGACCGCCGCTCGCCTGGGGAGCCACCCTTTTTCGCAGCGCATTGTAGCCGGACTGGGAATCCGGGGAATTACAGACCGCCCGACGTCCGCCAAAATCCGCCAGCGTGAGGTGCCGATCCTCCTCGCGCACCGTCAGAAAGCTGCGGTACTGGATCCCTTCGCAGCCCGGTGCCGCGTAGTGAAAACAGCCGACCACCTGCACGTCCGGGAGCTGCGTGACCAGCGGATAACCACAGGTCTGGCTGAGGATAAGCGCAGGCTGTTGCCAGTGGCTCAGCAGGTCAGACTCCGGCCCGCCGGGATCGCGATCGACGGACACACCGCGCGCGGCCAGCAGCCCCTTTACCGCCAGCCAGAGCGCGCGCGTATCGGCGCGATCCACGGCATACATGGGAAATGCCAGAAGCTTACTCATACCCTTCCCCCTGTTGTTTTGCGGGATGAACGGTGACGTCAACGGGCCTGACCCAGAACTGACGCAGCCATTCGCCATAGCCCCTGACGAGAAAACCGTGGTTTCGCTGCTGGTACGCCTCCCGGTTTTGCTCGTAGATGGCCTTCAGCCCGTACCAGGGAACGCCCGGCAGATCGTGATGTACTGAATGGTAGTTGAGATTCAAAAATAGCACCCGCCAGAATAACCCGGCCTCGTTAATGACGGAGCGCGCCAGCGGGTCGTCCGCCGCGCGATGTTCGAAAAACGATCGGACCTTGGTCAGCGCCAGCGCCGGATAGCTGACGGCCAGCACAAACCAGACGGGTGAAAAACCGGTACGCGTCATCCAGGCGAAGAGCGCCACCAGCAGCAAAACGTGAACCAGCCACATCGCCATCGCCCTCAGGTGAAGGTGGCGAAATGCCGCCACGGCGCTGCCCAGCGTCTGAAGGATATCCAGCAGCGGTGCCAGCATCAGCCGTCCGGCAAAGGTATTCCGGGCGCGGATCGTACGCTTCTGCCAGGGGGAAAAGCGCGCCCAGCTCTCGTCGGTAAAATAGTATGACTCCGGGTCATCCACCGGATGGGTCAGGCTATGGTGCCGATGATGGGCGAGATGGGAGTCCCGGTACAGGCCATACGGATACCAGACCGCCAGCGGGAGCGTGCCGAACAGCTGGTTGAGCCAGGCAAAACGCGTGGGGTGCCCGTGGATCAGCTCATGCTGCAGGGACATGTACCAGGCGGTAAACCCGATGAGCAGCAGCGTGGCGGGCAGCAGGCCCAGCGTTTGCCAGAACGCCAGCGTGGCAAACCAGCCGGCATAAATCGTGATAATCAACAGCCAGGTGGGCAGTTCGCTTCGCCATAAGAAACCCGACGCGAGGCGATGAATTTGATTGCGTTGTTGCGGATGTAAATAGAGGGAGCTTCGTTTACCCATTCCTTAAGACGCCGTTTCGCCAGAGACAGAGCCCTGACGATCGGGGATTACGCCTGAAATCACAAACAACTTAAATCGCATTGCTTTGCCAGAAACGTGGAGCACACGCGCTGCTTGACTTATTCTGTGATAAAGGTACTTTTCAGGACATGAAGAAGATCCTGATTATTGTTCCCGACGGCGGCATGCTGTTTGAAGCCGCCGGTATCGCCGACATTCTGATGCAGGCCAACCGGCTGCATCCGGAAGGGCTTGCGCAGCCCCGCTACCGGATTATCATCGCCACCACGCAGCCTCACCAGGTGATCCACGGCCAGTCCGGCCTGAATTTGCTGGCGGACTATCGCCTGCCGGAGCTGGATCCGCGTGAACCGCTGGATACCATTATCATCACCGGACGCGGCATGAACGAGCAGGAGAGCACGGCGGTGGTTGACTGGCTGCACCTCGCTGCGCCGCACGCCCGGCGGGTAGCCTCTATCTGCGGCGGCGCGATGCTGCTGGCCCAGACCGGCCTGCTGGACGGTCGCAGGGCGACCACCCACTGGCGGCTGCTGGAGACGATGCAAGCCCAGTATCCGACTATCCACGTCGAAGGCGGTCCGCTGTATATTCAGGATGGCCCCATCTGGACCTCCGGCGGCGTGAGTTCCGGGTTCGATCTGACCCTGGCTCTGGTGGAAGACGACTACGGATTTACCCTCGCCCGCGACGTGGCGCAGGATATGGTGATGTATCTGCGCCGTCCCGGCGGCCAGCTGCAGTTCAGCCGCTACAGCCTGCAGCAGCCTGGCGCATCCGGTCCGATAAGCGAGCTGCAAACCTGGATCCTGCAAAACCTCACAGCCGACCTGTGCGTGGAAAATCTGGCCGAGAAAGCGGCAATGAGCCCGCGTAATTTCACCCGCGTGTTTACCCGCGACGCGGGAGTTTCTCCGGCCCGCTACGTGACCGAAGCGCGTCTGGCCGCGGCCCGCCAGCTGCTTGAGCAGACCCATGACTCCCTTGAGCGCGTTGCCGAGCAAAGCGGGTTTGGTACCAGCATTAACCTGCGCCGCATCTTTGAGAAACAGCTTCACCTCACGCCCGGCGAGTACCGTCAGCGCTTCCACTGCCGCAAGATGGCGTAATCTGATCCTTTTTTGTCGTTTACGCCAACCGGCCTGACGCCTACAGTGACTCCAGACAACAGAGATAAGGAGTGCACCATGGTTAAGGTCGGTATTAACGGTTTCGGCCGTATCGGACGTAATTTCCTGCGCGCGGCGCTGGGTAACCCGGATCTGCAGATTGTGGCCATTAACGATCTGACGGACAGTAAAACCCTCGCCCATCTGCTGAAACACGATTCCCTTCTGGGCAAACTGCCCGCGCCCGTTGAAGCGGCTGACGGCGCGCTGCAGGTAGACGGGCAGCGGATCGTCGTATTTAGCGAACGCGATCCGGCGAATATCCCTTGGCGTGATGCCGGGGTAGACGTGGTGATTGAGGCCACCGGCTTCTTTACCGAGCGGGAAAAAGCGGCGGTGCATATCACCCACGGCGGCGCCAAGCGCGTCATCATTTCCGCCCCCGGGAAGAACGACGACCTGACGATTGTGATGGGGGTTAATCACGAGCAGTACGATCCAGCCTGTCACGCGGTGGTGAGTAACGGGAGTTGCACCACGAACGGCCTGGCACCTGCCGCTCAGGTGCTGCATCAGCAGTTCGGGATTGAGCATGGCCTGATGAACACCACGCATGCCTACACCAATAGCCAGGCGCTGCACGATCAGCCGGAGAAAGATCTGCGCGGCGCGCGCGCGGCGGCGCTGTCGATTGTTCCTTACTCAAGCGGCGCGGCAAAAGCACTGGGGAAAGTGATCCCATCCCTTGACGGCAAACTGACCGGGTACTCCCTGCGCGTGCCGGTGCCGGTGGTGTCGATTGTGGATTTAACGGTAACGCTGAGCCGTAACGTAACCGCCGAAGAGGTGAACGAGGCGTTCCGCAACGCGGCCGCCAGCGGGCCACTGAAAGGTATTCTGGGCTATAGCGACGAACCGCTGGTCTCCAGCGATTACCAGGGCGATCCACGCTCCTCGATTATCGACGGGCTTTCCACGCTGGTGATTGGCGGGAACATGGTGAAGATCCTGGCGTGGTACGACAACGAGTGGGGCTTCTCTAACCGTCTGGTTGATCTGGCGGTGTGGATGGATAAGAAAGGGCTGTAAGTCTTACCGTGATGCCGGGTGGCGCTTGCGCTCACCCGGCAAATAATTCACTCCGCCTTCACTTTTACTCCCATAAACACAATTACCATCGCCGTTACCAGCAAAAGACCGCTGCCCGCGAATACGCCGCTGGCACCGTTGAGGTCAAATACCGCCCCGCCCCCGGCCGCACCGGCACTGATTGCCAGCTGAATTGAGGCCACCAGCAGCCCGCCTGCACTTTCGGCTTCATCCGGAACGGTGGTAGCAAGCCAGGTTGACCAGCCCACCGGAACCAGACCAAATGCAAAGCCCCACAGCGCGACCAGGAACCCGTCCAGCATCGCCAGATGACCAAACGCCACCATCGTGAGCGCGAGAACGCCCATTGCGAACGGCACCAGCGCCAGCGTCAGGCGCAGATTGCGTGCCAGCAGATGCCCGGCAACGGAGGTGCCGACAAAGTTGGCCAGCCCAAAGCCGAGCAGGATCAGCGAAATGGTCTCAACGCTCGCCTGCCCCACCGTTTCCAGGAACGGGCGCAGGTAGGTAAAGAAGGCGAAATGGCCGCTGAAGATCAGGATGGTCGCCAGCATGCCGCCGATCATCCCCGGACGACGCAGCACGCGGAACAGCGTACTCAGGCTGCCGCTGCTCTCCGGCTTCATGGACGGCAGGACCCAGAGCTGCCACAGCAGCGCCAGCATGCTCGGCAGGATGCAGAGAACAAAGACGTTGCGCCAGCCGATCAGGCTGCCCAAATAGCTGCCGAGCGGCGCCGCGACCACCGTGGCTATCGATACGCTGGAGAAGATCACCGCCAGCGCCTTCGGCACTTTATCCGCCGGAACCAGACGCATCGTGGTCGCCGTCGACATCGCCCAGAATCCCCCGATGGCGATCCCCAGCAGCAGGCGGCCCATCAGCAGGACGTGCAGGTTGGGCGCAAAGGCTACCAGCAGGCTGGAGATAATTTGCAGCACCGAGAAAAACATCAGCACCCAGCGGCGGTCGATGCTTTTGGTCGCCGGCGTAATCAGCAGTCCGGTCACCAGCGCCACCAGCGCGGTGGCGGTGACGGCCTGTCCGGCCATTCCCTCACTCACGCCCAGGCTCGCGGCCATCGGCGTTAACAGACTGGCGGGCAGAAATTCTGCCGTAATCAAACCAAACACCCCCAGCCCCAGTGAATAGACGGCCCGCCAGGCGGGTTTTGCAGGCGCTACCGCCTCGCTCGCCGCGACACATGAATTCATCTGTTTTTCTCCCGTTATAAAAATGTGACAACTGTCGCAAAAGCATAGAAGGTTCACCCTGGACGATCTATGACATATAATCTCCACTTATTGATTATTCGTCCGGAGTTGCGCCATGACCGTACAGTCACCCGATCTGATCAGCGAACTTTTACGCGGCATGCGCCTGTCAGGGGTTAAATACCGGCGGATTGAAGCCTGCTCGCCGTTTGGCGTCGCGTTCCATCACGCCCCCGGCAAAGCGCAGTTTCATTTCGTGAGCCACGGCAGCGCCCTGCTGCGAATGGAGAGCGGTGCGGCCTTTCAGCTGAGCAGCGGAGACGCCCTCTTTATTCCAGGCGGCAATTCCCATGCCCTGCTATCCGACGAGCGGGCCACCATTACCCCGGTCAGCGACTTTCCCAGCGAGCCTATCTGCAGCTCGGTGTGTGCCATCACCTGCGAGCCCTGCCCGGAAAGCGAGAACACCATCATCTTTAGCGGGTGCATGGATTTTGAGCTGGGCGGGATGCAGCCGCTGATCAAGGCGATGCCGGAAGTGATGATGGTCAGCCGGCTGATGTCCACCTGGCCGGAGATCCACCCGCTGCTGGCGGCGATGGAGCGGGAATCCGTGGCGCGTCAGGCCGGGTACGCCGGGATCCTTGCGCGTCTGGCCGACGTGGTGGCGGCGTTAATCGTGCGCGGCTGGGTTGAAGGCGGGTGTGGTAAAGCCACCGGCTGGGTGCAGGTTCTGCGTGACCCGCGCCTGAGCCGGGCCATTTACGCCATGCACCAGCAGCCCGGCCTGAACTGGAGCGTGGCGGATCTGGCAAAAGAAGCGGGCACGTCCCGTTCCGTGTTCGCCGAACGGTTCCTGGCCGCGACGGGAACCACCCCGGCAAAATATCTCAGCGAGCTGAGAATGCGACTGGCCATCCAGTACATTCGCCACGAAAATCAGCCGATTGAAACCGTCGCGCTGCGGCTGGGGTACGGCTCTCTGGCGGCGTTTAGCCGGGCGTTTAAGCGCATCATTGGACAGGCGCCGGGCACGCTGCGGGAAGCCAGCCAGACGCCGGAAGAGGTCTGACGGGCAGGCAATTATTAACGCGAAGCGGGCAATATTCGTCTAAGGTTTTCAGGTGATTGACAACAGCGGTCACGCTGTTTAGTGAAGACAGGAGACGAACTGATGATAAGACCTCGTACACTACGCCCCGCATTCTTGCCCCTTGCGTTAGGAGGCGCGCTGCTCGGCGTCACTACTTTCGGTTATGCCGACGATAGCCCCGCAGCCCAGACAACCTCACCCGATATTTTGCTGGGCCCGCTGTTTAACGATGTGCAAAGCGCCAAACTGTTTCCCGATCAGAAAACCTTCGCGGATGCCGTCCCCAAAAGCGACCCGCTGATGATTCTGGCGGATTACCGGATGCAGCACACGCAGTCCAGCTTTGACTTACGCCACTTTGTCGAGATGAACTTTACGCTCCCTGCGGAAGGGGAAAAATATGTTCCGCCTGCTGGACAAAGTTTACGTGAGCACATTGACGATCTCTGGCCCGTGCTGACGCGCACCACGGATAAAGCCAGCAACAAATGGGATTCCCTGCTGCCGTTACCCAAACCTTACGTTGTGCCCGGCGGACGTTTCCGCGAGGTCTACTACTGGGACAGCTATTTCACCATGCTGGGCCTGGCAGAGAGCGATCACTGGGACAAAATCAGCGACATGGTGGATAACTTTGCGTATGAGATTGATACCTTCGGCCACATTCCCAACGGCAACCGCAGCTATTACCTGAGCCGCTCCCAGCCGCCGTTTTTCTCAATGATGGTTGAACTGCTGGCGACCCACGACAGCGATGCGCTGAAGAAGTACCGCCCGCAGATGGAGAAAGAGTATGCCTACTGGATGGACGGCGTCGACGCCCTTCAGCCGGGGCAGGCTAACAAACGCGTGGTGAAGCTGGACGACGGCGCTATCCTCAACCGCTACTGGGACGACCGCGACACCCCGCGCCCGGAGTCCTGGCTTGACGACGTGAATACCGCCAAAAGTAACCCTAACCGGCCTGCGACCGAGATCTACCGTGATTTGCGTTCCGCTGCGGCCTCGGGCTGGGACTTTAGCTCGCGCTGGATGGACGATCCGCAAAAGCTCGGCACCATCCGAACCACCAGCATTGTCCCCGTGGACCTGAACGCCCTGATGTTCAAGATGGAAAAACTGCTGGCGCGGGCAAGCCAGGAGGGTGGCGACGCCGCCAGCGCAAGCAAATACGAGGCGCTGGCGACGGCGCGTCAGAAAGCCATCGAGAGCCACCTGTGGAATGATAAAGAGGGCTGGTACGCGGATTACGATCTGAAAAGCAAGAAGGTACGCAATCAGCTCACGGCGGCAGCCCTGTTCCCGCTTTACGTGAAGGCGGCGGCGCAGGATCGGGCCGATAAAGTCGCCGCGGCAACTTCATCGCGCCTGTTGAAACCGGGCGGTATTGCGACCACCACCGTAAACAGCGGCCAGCAGTGGGATGCGCCAAACGGCTGGGCCCCACTGCAGTGGGTGGCCGCGGAAGGGCTGCAGAATTACGGACAGGAGAAGGTCTCAATGGACGTGACCTGGCGCTTCCTGAAGAACGTTCAGCATACTTACGACCGCGAAAAGAAACTGGTCGAGAAGTATGACGTGTCGACAACCGGTACGGGCGGCGGCGGCGGTGAGTATCCGCTGCAGGACGGCTTCGGCTGGAGCAACGGCGTGGCGCTGAAAATGCTGGATCGGGTCTGTCCGAAAGCAAAACCGTGCGACAGCGTGCCGGAGAATCAGCCTGCGGCGAATGATGAGGCTGCGCCGGTGAAAGCTGCTGCACAGTGAGGGTATTGCCGGGTGTCGGCTACGCCTTACCCGGCCTGCGCGTGCTGGCTCTAATCCTCACAAATGAATGCGAGTAGCGAACAATCCCCTCGCCCTTTGGGGAGAGGGTTAGGGTGAGGGGAACATACGGCTGCGGTGGTCATTCCGTTCACTTTATGTTCCTTGCTACTCTTTAACGACATGACCGGTGAACGTGCCAGGGTGGCTCAATCGCCACCACCCTGGCGACCCGGGCTCCCGGCGGTAAATCGCCGCTTCGCGGTGCCCTCGTCTTATTCCTTCCGGCTTATCGGGGACGGGCGGAGGTAACGTCCCTGTAAAGCCCGCCCTCTCGGCGCATCCCTGCGCCTCGCCCCGGCCTTCAGGAAACGCCTCAGCGATTTACAGCCGGACCATGGCGTCGCTGCGAATAAATCGTTTCACTTTAAAAACCAGAATCGCTTCTGGTTAAAAATTAACTGGAGATCCCCCAGCACCGGCAAAGGGAAACGATCGTCAGAAACTATAACTCGCCCCTAACTGATACGTCCTGTCACGTCCAATCCAGCAGTTGGTCGCGTCGTAGCAGGTCAGCGTCTCTTTGTTGGTGATATTCTGCGCGCTGGCTTTGAGCGTTAACCCTGCCAGCGAGGGCAGGATTTCGCCCATCCGGTACGAGGCCGCCAGATCGTACTGCGTAGTGCCGCCCAGTTTTCCCGCATCGTTTGCCGGAGAGATTTCCATCGGCCCGGTGTAGCGTGCGCCCGCTCCCAGCATCAGTCCTTTCAGCGGCGTATTTTCAAAGGTGTAATCCCCCCAGAGGTTGAAGGCATTCTCCGGGACCTGCGTTGGACGTTTACCTTTGTACTTGTCATCTTCCCGGTTGATCGCGTGTGTGTACGCATAGTTGGCAATCAGCGTCAGGCTGTCCGTCGGACGGCTGATGGCGGACAGCTCTGCCCCTTTGGATTCCACTTCCCCGGTCTGACGATAGTTCAGGAAGCCCGGGTCGGAGGTGACGACATTTTTCTGCCGGATGTTAAACACCGAGGCGGTAAAGGTGGTGGCGTAGTCGGCCAGCAGATATTTCACCCCGCCCTCCACCTGCTTGCTGGTGGTCGGTTTGACGTCTTTCGCCACGAGCGTGCCCTGCGGTGACACCGGCGCAAAACCTTCTGAATAGCTGATAAACGGCGACAGACCGTTATCGAAGGCGTAAAGCGCGCCCAGGCGTTTGGTGACGCGATCCTGCGACACCCAGGCTTTATCACCGTTTTGCAGGTAGTTGGTGGTGACGGAGCGGTAATCGTCGTAGCGCAGGCTGCCCAGCAGGTTGAGGCCGCCAAATTCAACCTGATCCTGCAGGTAGTAACCGTTTTGCTGGTAGCTGAGACGGTTTTTCTGGGCGGTATAGAGCCCCAGCGCGCTTTCCTGGATCTGCGAATAGTCAGGATACCGCATATCGATACCCGGCGTGGCCGACGCGTAGCGATAGTGGAAATGGGAGTTCAGCTTCTGATAGTCAAACCCGGCCAGCAGATGGTGTTTCCACTCGCCCAGCGCAACGGTTTTGGTCACCTGGTTGTCGATGTTGAAGCTCTTAAGGTCTTCATCGGTGGTATAAGCAAAGCGGTTGAGCTGATACACCTCGCTTCCCGTCCCTGTCGCGTAGACGCTGCGCTGGTGGGTATCGACGTCGAAATAGCGCGCCTTCTGGTTAAAGCCCCAGCCGCTGTCAAACTCATGTTCAAAGCTGTAGCCCAGCATCCACTGACGCTGCTTAAACCCGCTCCACTCATCTCCGGCGTAATCGCGCTTGCCCGCATATTTCGAGCGCAGGTAGGCGAGCGGCAGCGGGTTAGACGGCGTCAGGCTCGGGGTGTTTTGCGCCAGCGCGTCCAGGGTGAGGCGGGTTTTGCTGTCCGGCTGCCAGGTGACGGACGGAGCAACCAGGTAGTTTTCATACCGGGTGGTGTGCGGCTGATCGTCGTTTTCCGTGGCTTTGCCCAGCAGACGGTAGTTCCAGTCGCTGTCGGCAATCTGCCCGGTTGAATCGAGATAGCCCTCTTTCAGATTACGGTTTCCGGTGTTAACGCCGATCTCCGTCCGCGCTTCCCGCTGCGGTTTTTTACTTTGAATATTCACCAGCCCACCCGGCGAACCGCCGCCGTAAAGTACCGATGAGGGACCTTTCAGGATATCAACGCTGTCGATCAGCAGCGGATCGATGCGCGCTTTGGTATTGCCGGTGACGTTATAGGGCAGCTGCAGCCCGTTGTAGAACTCCTGGTCAACGGTAAAGCCACGAATTTTATATTCGCTCATGTAGGAGGTATTTCCCCGCACCTCGGTTGAGACGCCCGGGGCATAGCGCAGGATTTCATTCACCGAATTCGCGTGACGCTTTTCAATTTCCGGCGCAGAGAGGGTCGTGATGACCTGCGGCGTTTTACTTTCAGCAACGGCCGATTTCGTGGCGCTGTTCGTCCAGGCCGGCAGCGCGCTGCCCTGCTCTGAACCTGTGACGACGATGGTGGATTCTTCGGCGAACACCGGGACCTGCAATGCCAGCGTGACGGCCCCTGCCAGGGCGCAAAGCGTAAAACGTGAGGTATTCATAATGTCGTCTTGTTGTTAGATGCAATACGGAACGACAATTATTATCATTTAGATTAACAAATCAATACTCTGCCAAAATAACGGCCCTCCGCAGAGAGCCGTTCATGTCAATTTATGCTCGTCGCAGTAACCTGAATATGCCCAGCACCACAATGGCACCCACGACAGCGACCAGAAAACTGTGCAGGTCGAAACCACTTATGTTGCCTCCAAAGCCAAACATCGTCGCCAGCCAGCCGCCCACAACCGCACCAACGACCCCGAGTACACAGGTCAAAATAAAGCCGCCGCCATCGTTTCCCGGCATGATCAGTTTAGCGATAGCGCCAGCAATAAGACCAAAGATAATCCAGGCGATGATACCCATAGCGATGCCCTCTTGCAGGTTTAACGCGTGCGCAGAAAACCTTCTGCACAGCTAACTTAAGTATAGGTCATCGCCGGAAAACCATTTTCATCTCACCGACTTATCTTTGCTTAAACAGGCAAAAAAAACTCACCGGTTTGTATTAAGTTTCATTGCAGATTGCCGATAACGCTAAGACAGTCCGTCATCTATCAAGGAGCCATCCGGCGTGAGTCATTACAGTGAGCAGTTCCTCAAGCAAAATCCGCTGGCTGTATTAGGGGTATTACGCGACCTGCAAAAAGGTGAAGTGCCGCTGCGCATCAGCTGGTCGAATAATCAGTTCATCAGCAAGATCCTTGACGCCTCGCAGGATCGGCTGGTGATTGATTTAGGCAGTCAGGAGTATGAAAACCGCGCGGCGCTAAAAGCGGAGAATATCGCGGTGATGGCCGAAACGCAGGGCGCCAAAGTGGAATTTGTCCTGTCGCGGCTGGAACTGAGCGAATATCAGGGACTGCCGGCTTTTGTTACCCCGCTTCCGACGAATCTCTGGTTTGTTCAGCGTCGTGAATATTTCCGCATCAGCGCCCCGCTTCACCCCGCCTATTTTTGTAAGGCCAAAATGCCGGACAAAAAAGAGATCCGCTTCCGCCTCTTCGATCTGTCACTCGGCGGCATGGGCGCGCTGATGGATACGCCGAAACCGGACGGGCTGGTAGAGGGCATGCGCTTTACGCAAATTGAACTGGATATGGGGGGCTGGGGTCGCTTTTATTTCGATGCGCAGCTGATTGCCATCAGCGACCGCACCGTCGTGGACAGCAAAAATGAAACTATCACCACGCCGCGTCTGAGCTTCCGTTTCCTCAACGTCGGGCCCGGCGCAGAGCGTGAGCTTCAGCGTATTATCTATTCCCTGGAGCGGGAGGCGCGGGAACGCGCAAATAAAGTTCTGTGAAGAAATCGGGCAGCGTGACCGCCGCCCGTCTGCGGCATTACATGGCATCCATCGCTTTCTGTACTTTCCAGATATAACGAGGCGCCTGTGGTGCCGGGTGATTTTTCGCCACATGCTCAAAGAATTCGTCTTTGTCCATATCGTTAATCTCTTCTATCGCCTCTTTGCGGTCAGAGGAGAAGGTTCTGAGCAACGCGCCGGCACCGTTAACGTAAGACACCACCAGCGCGTACTGCATCACCTCCGGATCCTTAATCCCCTTCAGCACGCCATGCTCCATAATGCTCAGATAGGCCGTGCCCATTGAAATGTTGCGTTCCGGGTTTTTCAGCTCGCTGGTCGACGGCTGGCCGCTCCAGCCCATGTAGCGATAAACCTCTCTCCCCGCCGTTGACGCTTTAAGCTGCATCAGCCCCACCGCGTTGGATTTGCTGACAAGCGTGGGATTACCGCCGGACTCCACCGCAATGATCGCCGTGATGAGACGCGGGCTGACGCCCCAGGCCTTCCCGGCTTGCTCACTGATCGGCATCCACTGCATGGCCCGTTTCACCGGCACTTCCGGGTTCCAGGGCGGGTTTTGATAATCATGTTTTGAACTACAGCCAGCGAGCAACACAATCAAAAAAGCAAACCATCTCAATTTCACGTCATCTATCCTTATAGCCGGTCATCGCGGTGCGCCGCCTCTTGAAGCAGGCGGCGTATAAGCGGCATGATATAGACAATTAGTTTCTCATTCAGCAAGGAATTGCCATGTCTCAGTTTCATCTTATCGCGCCGTCGGGCTACTGCATTAACCAGGACGCGGCGCAGCGGGGCGTTCAGCGTTTGCTGGAATCTGGCCATCAGGTAGAAAATCAGACGATTATCCCCCGCCGCCAGCAGCGTTTTGCCGGTACCGAAGCGCAGAGGCTGAATGATATCAATAGTCTGGTGAACCTGACGGGCGAAAACCGGGTTGTGCTTGCGGTGCGTGGCGGATACGGTGCGAGCCGGCTGCTGGAGAGCATTGACTGGCAGGGGCTGGCGCTGCGCCAGCAGCAGGATCCGCTGCTGATCTGCGGCCACAGCGATTTCACCGTCATCCAGCTCGGGCTGCTGGCCCTGCATAACGTCATCACGTTTAGCGGCCCGATGCTGGCCGGTAACTTCGGCGCACCGGAGCTGGACGCGTTCACCGTGGAACATTTCTGGCGCGCGCTGCGTAACCCTACCTACAGCGTGGAGTGGCAAGGCAATGGACCGCACTGGGAGTGTGAAGGCCAGCTCTGGGGGGGTAACCTGGCGATGCTGGTCTCGCTCATCGGCACGCCGTGGATGCCGCAAATCGAGGACGGCATTCTTGTGCTGGAAGATATCAACGAACATCCGTTCCGCGTCGAGCGCATGCTATTGCAGCTTTATCATGCCGGTATTCTTGAACGCCAGTCCGCGGTTGTGCTGGGCAGCTTCAGCGGCTCTGCCCCGAATGACTATGACGCGGGTTACTCCCTTGAGACCATGGTCGACTTCGTTCGCTCGCGGCTGGATATTCCGGTCATCACCGGTCTCGATTTCGGCCACGAGCAGCAAACCGTGACCCTGGCGCTGGGGGCGCACGCCACCCTGATCCACAATGATTCCGGCAGTCGGCTGACCATCAGCGGTCATCCTGTCATAAAGGCATAAAAAAGCCGTTATACCCCCTTAATAAAACGCTGTTGCCGTTGTTAATATGTTAGGGTTTTAGTAACAGCGTTAACATTGAGGTGGGAGTAAGAGAACATTGGATGCCGCAGCGATAATCAGCCTTTTCATTTTGGGTTCCGTCCTTGTAACCAGCAGTATTTTATTAAGTTCATTTTCATCGCGTCTCGGCATACCTATTCTTGTCATTTTCCTCGCCATCGGCATGCTGGCCGGCATTGATGGCATTGGCGGTATCCCTTTCGATAACTACCCCTTCGCCTACATGGTGAGTAACCTCGCGCTGGCGGTGATCCTGCTGGACGGCGGGATGCGCACCCAGGCGAGCTCCTTCCGCGTGGCCTTAGGGCCTGCGCTGTCGCTCGCCACGGTCGGCGTGTTGATTACCTCCGGCCTCACCGGAATGATGGCCGCGTGGCTTTTCCATCTCAATATCATGGAAGGTTTGCTGATTGGCGCCATCGTGGGCTCAACCGATGCGGCAGCGGTGTTTTCCCTGCTCGGCGGAAAAGGGCTTAACGAACGCGTTGGCTCCACGCTTGAGATTGAATCCGGCAGTAACGATCCGATGGCGGTATTTCTCACCATTACGCTTATCGAGATGATTCAGCAGCATGAAAGCGGGCTGAGCTGGATGTTTGCGTTACATATCCTGCAGCAGTTCGGTCTGGGGATCGTCATCGGCCTGGCGGGGGGATACCTCTTACAGCAGACGATCAACCGCATCTCGCTGCCCGCGGGGCTTTACCCCCTGCTGGCGCTGAGCGGCGGCATTCTCATTTTTGCCGTCACCACCGCAGTGGACGGCAGCGGTATTCTCGCGGTCTATCTCTGCGGGTTCCTGATGGGCAACCGCCCTATTCGCAACCGGCATGCCATTTTGCAGAACTTCGACGGTCTGGCGTGGCTGGCGCAAATCGGCATGTTTCTGGTGCTGGGCCTGCTGGTTACGCCATCGGACCTGCTGCCGATCGCCGTTCCGGCGCTGCTGCTGTCCGCGTGGATGATCTTCTTCGCCCGTCCGCTGTCGGTATTTGCAGGCCTGCTGCCGTTTCGCGGCTTCAACCTGCGCGAGCGGGTGTTTATCAGCTGGGTGGGCCTGCGCGGCGCGGTGCCGATTATCCTTGCGGTGTTTCCGATGATGGCCGGTCTGGATAACGCCCGGCTGTTCTTTAACGTGGCCTTCTTCGTGGTGCTGATTTCCCTTCTGTTCCAGGGAACCTCGCTCGGGTGGGCGGCGAAAAAAGCCAAAGTGGTGGTCCCGCCCGTGGGCTGGCCGGTCTCCCGCGTGGGGCTTGATATTCATCCGGAGAACCCGTGGGAACAGTTTGTCTATCAGCTGAGCGCCGACAAATGGTGCGTGGGAGCCTCGCTGCGCGATTTGCACATGCCGACCGAAACGCGCATTGCCGCCCTGTTCCGCGATAATGTCCTGCTGCACCCTACCGGCAGCACCCGCCTGCGCGAGGGGGATATTCTTTGCGTGATTGGTCGCGAGCGTGACCTGCCGGCGCTGGGCAAGCTGTTCAGCCAGTCGCCTCCGGTGGCGCTGGACCAGCGCTTCTTCGGCGATTTTATTCTGGAAGCCAGCGCCAAATTTGCGGATGTCGCGCTGATTTACGGCCTGGATGAAGGTGCTGAAGACGGTGATAACCCGCAAACGCTGGGCGAAATCATCCAGCAGCGGCTTGGCGCTGCCCCGGTCGTGGGGGATCAGGTAGAGTTTGCCGGGATGATCTGGACCGTTGCCGAAAAAGAAGATAACGCGGTGCGGAAAGTCGGTTTGAGGCCGATGGAAGAGGAAGCGGAGTAGTTTTTTTGCCGGGTGGCGGCTTCGCCTTACCCGGCTTACAAAACCCTCGAACGTAGGCCGGGTAAGGGTTAGCGCCACCCGGCTAACATAAGTTACACCGTCACAACCGGCACTCTTGGTGCCAGTGCGCACATCAATTCATACCCCACCGTGCCCGCCGCGGCAGCAACGTCGTCAATCTTAACTTCGTTACCCCACAGCTCGACGGGTGAGCCAATGCCCGCCTGCGGGCATGGCGTCAGGTCAACGGCCAGCATATCCATAGATACGGTGCCCACCGTTCCCGTGCGGACCCCATCGACCCAGACCGGCGTGCCGGTCGGCGCGATGCGCGGGTAGCCGTCGGCATAACCGCCCGCCACGATGCCAATCCGCTGCTCGCCCTTTGCCCGGTAGCGGCTGCCGTAGCCCACCGTGTCCCCGGCCTTCAGCGTCTGCACGCCAATGATTTCACTGCGCAGGGTCATGACCGGCTTAAGGCCGCTGTTGGCGATATCCTGCCACTGACCAGAGGGAGACGCACCGTACAGAACGATCCCCGGACGCACCCAGTGATAGTGCGCCTCGGGATGCCACAGCGTGGCCGCCGAGTTCGACAGCGAGCGCGGGCAATCCAGCCCTTCAGCCGCCTGCTCAATGCGGACCATGGCATCGGCAATGCCGTCGGGTTTTTCCGCGTCGGCAAAATGCGCCATCAGCGTCATTTCGCCCACGTTTTTCATGGCGCGCAGCTGCTGCCAGACCGTATGCACCCGCTCAGGCTGAAAGCCCAGGCGGTTCATGCCGCTGTTCACCTTGAGGTAGATATCCAGCGGAGCATGGAGCTTCGCATCCTGGATCGCCTTAATCTGCCAGTTGCTGTGAACGCTGGTGGTCAGCCGGTACTTATCCAGCAGCGGCAGATCGTCCGTATGGAAGAACCCTTCCAGCAGTAGAATCGGCCCTTTCCAGCCGCGCTCGCGCAGCAGAATGGCCTCTTCCAGATTCAGGAGCGCAAAACCGTCGGTCGCGCTCAGCGCGCTCCAGATACGGTCAATGCCGTGGCCGTAGGCATTCGCTTTCACCACCGACCAGACGCGCGAACCCGGTGCCGCCCGACGAACAATTTGCAGATTATCCTTCAGGGCCTGCAGGTTCAGCTGGGCCAGAACAGGACGGGACATGACAACTCCTTAGCTATGCGCGCCGTGCAGGTGCTGTGGACGCGAAGGCGTAAACCCCGATTGATAGCGTGCGGCGCTTAAATCGTCAAACGGAATTGCCGGCGTGCGCCCGGAAATCAGGTCGCTCAGCAGCTGGCCCGATCCGCAGGCCATCGTCCAGCCGAGCGTGCCGTGTCCTGTATTGGTCCACAGGTTTTTGAACGGCGTGCGGCCTACGATCGGCGTGCCGTCCGGGGTCATCGGACGCAGGCCGGTCCAGAACGTCGCCTGCTCAACAAAACCGCCGCGCGGGAAGAGATCGCCCACGACCATCTCCAGCGTTTCACGACGCGGCTTCAGCAGCTCGGTGTTGAAGCCGACGATCTCCGCCATGCCGCCTACGCGAATGCGGTTGTCGAAGCGGGTAATGGCGATTTTGTAGGTTTCATCCAGAATGGTCGAGACAGGTGCGCCGCTCTCTTCTTTCACCGGAATGGTCAGCGAGTAGCCCTTCAGCGGATAAACCGGAATGTCGAGAATGCCTTTCAGCATGGCGGTGGAGTACGAACCAAACGCCATCACGTAGGCATCGGCTTTGATCACCTCGTCGCCGCACTTCACGCCGTAAATTTTTTCCCCTTCCGACAGCAGCTTGTCGACGGAGGTGTTAAAGCGGAACTTCACTCCCGCCTGCTCGCACATTTGCGCCAGACGTTGCGTAAAGAGCTGGCAGTCGCCGGTTTCGTCATTCGGCAGGCGCAGGCCGCCGGTCAGCTTGTGCGCCACTTCCGCCAGCGCCGGTTCAACCTGGCCAAGCTGGCTGGCTTCAAGGAGCTGGTACGGTACGCCCGCATCTTCCAGCACGGCGATATCGCGGGTGGCATTCTCGTACTGTTGCTCGGTGCGGAACAGCTGCAGCGTCCCGCCCTGACGGCCTTCGTACTCAATCCCCGTCGACGCTCGCAGCGCTTTCAGACAGTCGCGGCTGTATTCCGCCAGGCGCACCATGCGCCCTTTGTTCTCCATGTAGTGGCGGGTGTCGCAGTTGCGCAGCATCTGCCACATCCACTTCAGCTGGAACTGCGTGCCGTCAAGGCTGATGGCCAGCGGCGCATGGCGCTGGAACATCCATTTAATCGCTTTCAGCGGAACGCCCGGCGCAGCCCACGGCGCCGCATACCCCGGAGAGATTTGCCCGGCGTTCGCCGCGCTGGTTTCAAGCGCGGGACCGGATTCACGATCGATAACGGTTACGTCATGTCCCGCCTGACTTAAATACCAGGCGCTGGTTACCCCAACGACACCACTTCCCAGTATGACAACACGCATAGCCACTCCATTATGTGCAAAAGAACAATCTTCTAATTACAGATTGATAACCTAGTTGAAAATATTATTCAACATACGACTTTTTTATGGTGACTTACCTCACACATCCCCCAGCATCAGGGGATAGTGCTAATTTGGGATCTCCTGCTGCGCGTTATTTTTAACCAGCATAATATGCTGAGGCATACCGTTTTTTTGCCGTATCAAAAACGCGAAATCGCAAAGAAAAAATTTCTGCCCCAGCACGCTTTTTAACACGTTGATCTATGCTTGAAAGGAGGCTCTCAAGACAGAGAGAGCACCCACAACGAGGGCGCGCTAATGGCTACTATTGATTCCCTGAACAAGGACAACACACGTCTGAGCGATGGACCCGACTGGACCTTCGAGCTGCTGGATGTTTACCTCGCCGAAATCGACCGGGTCGCAAAGCTGTATCGTCTGGATACCTATCCCCATCAGATTGAAGTCATTACGTCCGAACAGATGATGGACGCCTACTCCAGCGTCGGGATGCCGATTAACTATCCGCACTGGTCGTTTGGTAAAAAATTTATTGAAACGGAACGGCTGTATAAGCACGGCCAGCAGGGGCTGGCGTATGAGATTGTGATTAACTCCAATCCGTGTATTGCCTATTTAATGGAAGAGAACACCATTACCATGCAGGCGCTGGTGATGGCGCATGCCTGCTACGGGCATAACTCATTTTTCAAGAATAACTACCTGTTTCGCAGCTGGACGGACGCCAGCTCCATCGTCGATTACCTGATCTTCGCCCGCAAATACATTACCGACTGCGAAGAGCGCTACGGCGTGGACGAAGTGGAAAAACTGCTCGACTCCTGCCACGCGCTGATGAACTACGGCGTGGACCGCTATAAACGCCCGCAGAAAATCTCCCTGCAGGAGGAGAAAGCCCGGCAGAAAAGCCGCGAAGAGTACCTGCAAAGCCAGGTGAACATGCTGTGGCGAACCCTGCCGAAGCGTGAGGAGGAAAAAACGATCGCCGAAGCGCGTCGCTATCCGTCCGAGCCGCAGGAAAACCTGCTCTATTTTATGGAGAAGAACGCCCCGCTGCTGGAGCCGTGGCAGCGTGAGATCCTGCGCATCGTGCGCAAGGTGAGCCAGTATTTTTACCCGCAAAAGCAGACGCAGGTCATGAACGAAGGCTGGGCGACCTTCTGGCACTACACCATTCTTAACCATCTGTACGACGAGGGAAAAGTGACCGAGCGGTTCATGATGGAATTCCTCCACAGCCATACTAACGTGGTGTTCCAGCCGCCCTACAACAGCCCGTGGTACAGCGGGATTAACCCGTATGCGCTTGGCTTCGCCATGTTCCAGGATATTAAGCGCATCTGCCAGTCGCCGACGGAAGAAGACAAGTACTGGTTCCCGGATATCGCCGGTTCTGACTGGCTGGAAACGCTGCACTTTGCGATGCGCGACTTTAAGGATGAGAGCTTCATCAGCCAGTTTATGTCGCCGAAGATCATGCGTGATTTCCGCTTCTTCACCGTGCTGGACGATGACCGCAACAACTATCTGGAGATTTCCGCTATCCATAACGAAGAGGGATACCGTGAGATCCGCTCTCGCCTCTCTTCCCAGTACAACCTGAGCAACCTTGAGCCGAATATTCAGGTGTGGAACGTCGATTTGCGCGGCGACCGCTCCCTGACGCTGCGCTATATCCCGCACAATCGCGCGCCGCTGGATAAAGGGCGTAAAGAGGTGCTGAAGCACGTGCATCGCCTGTGGGGTTTTGACGTGCAGCTGGAGCAGCAGAATGAAGACGGGAGCGTCGAGCTGCTGGAACGTTGCCCGGCGCGGTTGAATACGCTGTAGCGCCACCGGGCGAAAAAAAACCTCTCGTATGAGAGGTTTTTCTTTTAGCGGGTCTGAATCGCTAAATCACCCGGCAGAGTTTTCTGCATACGGTGCCAGATTTCACCGGAATCGTGACCGTAGCGGCGCACCGTCTCATAAACCTGATCGTGCAGGCCTTCGGTACAGAGCTTGCTCAGCTTATGGTAGAAGCCCAGCGCCAGGCTACGCGCTTCCGGATTGGCAAAGTAGTGGCGGCCAATGCGGGTATAAAGCCCTTTCATACCGTTGAGGATCAGGCCATACACCGGGTTGCCGGAGGCAAACGCCAGGCCGCGAAACACGTTGTAATCGAGGGTGGCAAAAGCATCGGCGTGATCTTCCACCTCGTTTGCTGTGGCCAGCACCGCAAGGGCGTCTTCCGGATGCTGACGGAAAGCGGTACGAATAAAGATCGTCGCGATGTTGGTGCGAACGGAGAGCAGATTATCAATGAGCTGCGGCACGCTTTCATGGTCGAGACGCGCCAGCGTTTCAAGAATGTTCAGCCCGGACGTTTCCCAGAAGTTGTTTACTTTCGTAGGCTTACCGTGCTGGATCGTCAACCAGCCATCGCGCGCCAGCCGCTGAAGCACTTCACGCAGCGTGGTGCGAGTGACGCCAATCAGTTCAGAGAGTTCGCGTTCAGCCGGAAGAATGGACCCCGCAGGGAAACGATTATTCCAGATGCTTTCAATGATGTACTCTTCCGCGAAACCCGCCGGGCTCTGCGCCTTAATGACCATAGTGAGATTTCCATTACACAGCTTTAGCAAATTGGACTCATCATACCAGAGGGACGCAGTAGCAGGTAGCGCGGCAAAGAGAGAAAAGAGGGATCGCCGTTTCATTTTTGTGAAATTTACAATGCAGCCTTATCCGCCTCCAGGCCGTGATTTTTGCGTATACTGATGTTTTGTCTTACTTGACGGGAAGGACGTCTGTTGTGGAAATTTCTTTTGGGCGCGCGCTATGGCGCAATTTTTTAGGCCAGTCTCCTGACTGGTATAAACTGATACTGTTGGTTTTCCTGGTCGTTAATCCCATCATTTTTAGCGTGAATCCCTTTATCGCCGGCTGGCTGCTGGTGGCGGAGTTTATCTTCACCCTGGCCATGGCGCTGAAATGTTATCCCCTGCTGCCGGGCGGATTGCTGGCGTTTGAAGCCGTCGTCATCGGTATGACCAGCGCCGAGCATGTCAAAGCAGAGCTGGCGTCTAATCTCGAAGTGCTTCTGCTGCTGATCTTTATGGTGGCGGGTATCTACTTTATGAAACAGCTGCTGCTGTTCATCTTCACGCGCCTGCTGCTCAGCATTCCGTCGAAAATGTACCTCTCGCTGGCGTTTTGCCTTGCCGCCGCCTTCCTGTCGGCCTTCCTGGATGCGCTGACGGTCGTCGCGGTGGTGATCAGCGTCGCGGTTGGGTTTTACGGTATTTATCACCGCGTGGCCTCCTCTCGCCCAAATGAGGACCTGCAGGATGACAGCCACGTCGAGGCGCATAACCGTGACGTGCTGGAACAGTTCCGCGCGTTTCTGCGCAGCCTGATGATGCATGCCGGCGTGGGTACCGCCCTGGGCGGCGTGATGACCATGGTGGGCGAGCCGCAAAACCTGATCATTGCCAAAGCGGCGGGCTGGCACTTCGGTGATTTTTTCCTGAGAATGGCCCCGGTGAGCGTACCGGTGCTGATCTGCGGGCTGGCGACCTGTCTGCTGGTGGAGAAGTTTCGCCTTTTTGGCTACGGGGCGCAGCTCCCGGAGCCGGTGCGTCAGGAACTGCATAAATTCGATGTGCAGAGCCGAAGCCAGCGGACGCGCCAGGAGACGCTACGACTGATTGCCCAAGGGATCATTGGCGTCTGGCTTATCGCGGCGCTGGCGTTCCATCTTGCCGAAGTGGGGCTGATTGGCCTGTCAGTCATTATTCTCGCCACCACCTTTACCGGCGTGACGGACGAACATGCCATCGGCAAGGCGTTTACCGAAGCCCTGCCGTTTACCGCCCTGTTGGCGGTGTTCTTTGCCGTCGTGGCGGTGATTATCGACCAGCACCTGTTCGCGCCGATTATTGCCTTTGTATTAAAGGCGTCACCGGATGCTCAGCTCTCGCTGTTTTACCTGTTTAACGGCCTGCTCTCGTCGATCTCAGATAACGTCTTTGTCGGGACGGTCTACATCAACGAGGCCAAAGCGGCCATGGAGCAAGGCGTTATCAGCGCCGGACAGTTTGAGCTGCTGGCCGTGGCGATCAACACCGGTACCAACCTGCCGTCGGTAGCGACGCCAAATGGCCAGGCCGCCTTCCTGTTCCTGCTGACCTCCGCCCTCGCGCCGCTCATACGTCTTTCTTATGGCAGGATGGTGTGGATGGCACTGCCCTATACGCTGGTGCTCACGATCGTCGGATTGCTTTGCGTCAAAATTACCCTCATTCCCTGTACGCAATGGCTGGTACAAGCGGGTATACTTGCGGCGCAGTAAACTACGCATCTCGGGCAGTTCGCTGCCCGTTTGCCTTTTCGCACGATAAACATCCAATTACGTTTTATTTCGCCAGGTACAGGTGGCGCGAAAAACGAATTCGTTTACACTGCGCTTTCTAAGCATGTTCCAGGGAAATGATTATGTTGAGATTTTTAAACCAGTGCTCCCGCGGTCGCGGAGCGTGGTTGTTAATGGCCCTGACCGCCTTTGCGCTGGAAATGGTCGCGCTGTGGTTCCAGCACGTAATGGGACTGAAACCTTGCGTACTGTGTATTTACGAACGCTGCGCGCTATTCGGCATTATGGGTGCGGGCCTGGTGGGCGCGATTGCCCCAAAATCGCCGCTTCGCTATGCCGGTATTGCCATCTGGATCTACAGCGCCTGGAAAGGAATTGAACTCTCCTGGCAGCACACCATGATGCAATTGCATCCGTCACCGTTTATGACCTGTGATTTTGCCGCCCGCTTCCCGAGCTGGCTGCCGCTGGACAAATGGCTGCCGCAGGTGTTTGTTGCATCCGGTGACTGCTCCGTTCGTCAGTGGGAATTCCTGACGCTGGAGATGCCGCAGTGGCTGGTGGGTATTTTTGCCGCCTACTTCGTCGTGGCGCTGCTGGTGCTGATTGCCCAGCCGTTCAAACCGAAGAAACGCGATCTGTTCGGAAGGTAAAAGCAAAAAGGCAACCGAGGTTGCCGTTTTTAGTGCTTGCGCCCTCTCCCGTGGGAGAGAGTTGGGGTGAGGGCATCAGGCCGCACAAGCACAAAAAAACCCGCCTCGGCGGGTTTTTTAATCTCAACGGGTCGGGTGATTCATGATGTGGTCTTCCCAGTCACGCACCTCGGACTCTTTCACAGCAATGTGGCGCACAGAGATACGTTCACCGTGCATCGCCGCTTTTGAACCGGTTAACAGCGGATGCCAGTCAGGCAGACCTTTCCCTTCCGCCAGCAGGCGATACGCGCAGGTATGCGGCAGCCATTCAAACGTCGGCAGATTATCCCGGGTTAACTTGATGCAGTCAGGCTCAAATTCAAACCGGCGCTCATAGTTGCGGCACTGGCAGGTTTTAATGTTTAACTGCTTGCAGGCAACGTTGGTGAAGTAGATTTCATCCGTATCTTCATCCATCAGCTTGTGCAGGCAGCACTGCCCGCAGCCGTCACACAATGATTCCCATTCCGCGTCAGTCATGTCGTCGAGAGTTTTGCTTTGCCAGAAAGGGATGTTGTTCATCAGGATGTCCACACGTCAAAAGAAAGCGCACCTTATAACGAGTCTGGCACGTTGTTGCAAGTTTTGCCGCCCTCTTCAGGCGGCAAGATGGGGTTACAGCACGCGAGTTTTCAGCGACAGGCCGTTAAAACCGACCTCAAGCTCGTCACCGCTGAGTAGCGGGCCAACGCCTTCTGGGGTTCCGGTCAGGATCACATCGCCTGGTTTAAGGGTAAAGAAGCGGCTCATGTAGGCGATCAGGGGCACAATCTTATGGATCATGTCTGCCGTGGTGCCCTGCTGGCGGATCTCGCCGTTAACCTTCAGGCTGAGCGGCGTGTCCTGCGGATCGCCGTTAAATTCGCTCACCGGCACAAACGCCGAAATCGGGCAGGAATTATCAAACCCTTTGGCTTTTTCCCACGGCTGCCCTGCTTTCTTCATTTTGCCCTGCACGTCACGCAGGGTCAGATCCAGCGCCACGCCGTATCCGGCAATCGCTTTTTTAACATGTTCTTCCGAGGCCTGGCGCAGCGTCGCGCCGATCAGCACGGCAAGTTCAACTTCGTGATGCACCGAACCCAGCCCCTGGGGCAGCGCCAGCGGCTGGCGGATATCGCAAAGCGCCGTTTCAGGCTTAATAAACAGGACCGGCTCTTCTGGCGTCGCGCTGCCCATCTCCTGAATATGTTTTGCGTAGTTGCTGCCCACGCAAACCACTTTGCTGACGGGATAATCCAGTAATGCACCTTGCCAGTTATGATGTTGATACATGGTCGACCCCTAAACGGTTGATGTGTTGTGCCCAAAAACAGTTGAGACTATTTTTTACCGTTCGCCTCAAGATGCTGTTTTAATAAATTCTCGGGTGGCGGTGGAAGCTGTAAATAATAGCCTTGCTCGGATAAGGCCGTTTTCACTTTATCCAGATCGGCGTTAATCAGTTTCTTACGACCATCGAGCGGCAGCAGCATCGCCAGCTGTGGTCGGCCAAAGTTCTTCATTAATTCTTCAGGCACGCGTGAAAAATCGTCTTTCTTTTCGACATAAAGATAGGTCTGGTCACGGCTTGTACTTCTGTAGATCACACAAAACATGTTTTTACTCTGAATTAATGGGTGGTTGCTTGCCTCAATATACTCCTGACTATAACATGCCTGATACTCTTCGGAATATCGCAGCGAGTGGTTGCGGTTAATAGCAAATTGAGTAAGGCCAGGATGTCAAACACGCCCATCGAGCTTAAAGGCAGTAGCTTCACCTTATCAGTGGTACATTTGCATGATGCAAAACCCGAGGTTATTCGTCAGGCGTTAGAAGACAAAATCGCCCAGGCTCCCGCCTTTCTGAAGCATGCCCCTGTTGTTATCAACGTCAGCGGTCTTGAGGCGCCGGTTAACTGGAAGCTTCTCCAGCAGGCCGTCTCCTCGACCGGACTGCGTATCGTGGGCATCAGCGGCTGCAAAGATACTGAGCTGAAAGCGGAAATTGAGCGTGCGGGGCTGCCTCTTCTGAATGAGGGCAAAGAAAAAGCCTCGCGTGCGGCACCCGTTGCCGTGCAAACGCCCCCTCCTGCGGTGCAAAACGTTACTACCGTCACAAAAACGCGAATGATTGATGTGCCGGTTCGTTCCGGTCAGCGCATTTATGCACCAAACTGTGATCTGATTGTTACAAGCCACGTCAGTGCTGGCGCTGAGCTGATTGCAGATGGCAATATTCACGTATACGGTATGATGCGTGGACGTGCGCTCGCAGGTGCAAGTGGCGATCGAGATGCGCAAATATTTTGTACTCACCTGACGGCGGAACTGGTGTCCATCGCAGGTGAATATTGGCTGAGCGACAAGATCCCAGCCGAATTTTATGGCAAAGCGGCTCGCCTGCTTCTGGCAGACGACGCGTTGACCGTTCAACCGTTGAATTGATCCCTTTTTAACAAGGAATTTCTATGGCACGCATTATTGTTGTTACTTCGGGTAAAGGAGGCGTTGGCAAGACCACCTCCAGCGCGGCCATCGCTACTGGTTTGGCCCAGAAGGGAAAGAAAACCATCGTTATCGACTTCGATATCGGTCTGCGTAACCTCGACCTCATCATGGGATGTGAGCGTCGCGTCGTGTATGACTTCGTGAACGTCATTCAGGGCGATGCCACGCTGAACCAGGCGATGATCAAAGACAAGCGCACCGAGAACCTCTACATTCTCCCGGCATCTCAGACGCGTGACAAAGACGCCCTGACCCGTGAAGGGGTGGAAAAGGTGCTCGACGATCTGAAAAAAATGGATTTCGACTTCATCGTCTGCGACTCCCCTGCCGGCATCGAAACCGGTGCCCTGATGGCGCTCTACTTCGCGGATGAAGCGATCATCACCACCAACCCTGAAGTTTCATCCGTGCGTGACTCAGACCGTATTCTGGGGATCCTCGCCTCTAAATCCCGTCGTGCGGAAAATGGCGAAGACCCGATTAAAGAACACCTGCTGCTCACCCGCTACAATCCGGGCCGCGTGAACAAAGGTGACATGCTGAGCATGGAAGACGTGCTGGAGATCCTGCGCATTAAGCTGGTGGGCGTTATCCCGGAAGATCAGTCCGTGTTACGCGCCTCTAACCAGGGCGAGCCAGTGATCCTTGATACAATGGCAGATGCAGGTAAAGCTTACGCCGATACCGTTGACCGTCTGCTGGGAGAAGAACGTCCTTTCCGCTTCATTGAAGAAGAGAAGAAAGGTTTCCTCAAACGCCTGTTCGGAGGATAAGTTATGGCATTACTGGACTTTTTTCTCTCGCGGAAAAAGAACACCGCCAACATCGCAAAAGAACGTCTGCAAATTATCGTTGCGGAGCGTCGCCGTAGCGACGCCGAGCCTCACTACCTGCCGCAGCTGCGCAAGGACATCCTGGAAGTGATCTGTAAGTATGTGCAGATTGACCCGGAGATGGTCACGGTGCAGCTGGAACAAAAAGACGGGGATATTTCGATTCTGGAGCTGAACGTTACGCTCCCGGAAGCGGAAGAGTCGCGTCCGTAGGTTTGTGGTTTCATAGCCCCGGTAAGCGCAGCGCCACCGGGGGAATATGCCGGGTTTATCACCCGGCATATTTTTTATCGCGGATAGCCTTCCAGCAGCGAATTCAGGCGATCGGCCATCAATTCCCCGCGCCATCCCGCCATCATTTCCGGCACGCCATTCTGCGGCTTCAGCTTCCAGTGCCAGTTCAGCAGCTGGTTAATCTGACGACGTGAGGCGAGCAGTTCCGCGCTCAGTTTGCTTTCGGTTGCAACTGCCTGCACCAGCGCTTTGATGTCCTTGAAAGCCTTGCGATAGCCCGGCATGTCCATCAGGTTCAGCAGCGGTTCCGGCAGCGCGTCTTCCGGCAGCTCCTGCGCTTTTGCGACCAGCGCCAGCAGGGTTTTACCGTGGAAGCGGATCTCGCTGCCCGAAAGGCCAATGCTGTCCAGCTCGCCCAGGCTGCCCGGCATATAGCGCGCGATTGCCCAGAGATGCTCTTCGCGAACCACAAAGTTAACGGCCAGATCGCGCTCGCGCGCTTTACGCAAGCGCCAGTCTGCCAGCAGCTGCAGGCATGCCAGCTGACGCGTGCGCAGCTGCCAGGCGTTGCTGATATCGCGCCAGGCCTCTTTCGGGTCAACCACTTCCTGACGACGCTGCTGGGTCATACGGCATTCGTCCAGCGCAGCAGCGAGCCAGCCGGAGGCTTCCGCCTCTTTCATCAGCTGCCCGGCGATCGGCAGCAGGTAAAACACATCTGCCGCCGCGTATTCCAGCTGACGCTCGGTAAGGGGGCGCGCCAGCCAGTCGGTACGGGATTCACTTTTATCCAGCGTCAGGCCCGTATACTCCTCCACCATGGCAGCAAAGCCCCATGAGAGCGGACGATTGCTGAATGCCGCGAGGATCTGCGTGTCAATCAGCGGCTGGGGCATGATGCCAAAGGTGTTCAGAAAGACTTCCAGATCCTCACTGCCTGCGTGCAGGTATTTCGTCACGGCGGTATCGAGCAGCAGGTCACGCATCGGCGTCCAGTCGGTAATGCCGAGAGGGTCAATCAGCGACACGTGTTTACCGTCGTACATCTGAATCAAACCCAGCTGCGGATAATAGGTCCGGGTACGGACAAACTCGGTATCCAGGGCAATGGCAGGAAAGTCGCGCGTCACTTCGCACAGCGAAGCCAGCTCGTCGTTGGTCGTGATCATCTGGTAATTCAAAACGGGTTCTCTTTTGTTTGCGCCCATAAAAAACGCCGGCTTAACCGGCGTCTGGGCGATTAGCGTGAAGCTCAGGCCTTATTGTCTACTTTGCCACGGGCTTCGTCACGTAATTCTCGTCGTAATATCTTCCCGACGTTGGATTTTGGCAGCTCGTCGCGGAATTCCACCAGCTTCGGCACTTTATAGCCCGTTAGCTGACGACGGCAAAACGTTACCAGCGCTTCCTCGGTGAGTGAAGGATCTTTCTTGACCACAAATATCTTCACCGCTTCACCGCTGCTGCCGGAAGGAACGCCGACAGCCGCCACTTCAAGTACGCCGCTGTGCTGCATAACCACGTCTTCGATCTCATTCGGATAGACGTTGAAGCCGGAGACCAGGATCATGTCTTTCTTGCGATCGACGATGCGCAGGAAGCCCTCGTCATCCATTACCGCAATATCACCGGTGTGCAGCCAGCCGTCTTTGATGATTTCGTCGGTCGCATCGGGACGCTGCCAGTAACCCAGCATCACCTGCGGACCTCTGACGCAAAGCTCACCCGGCTCGCCCGGCGCGACTTCGTTATCGTTATCATCGACCAGTTTGGCCTCTGTCGAAGGAACCGGCAGACCAATGCTTCCACTGTGATAGTCGATATCGTGTGGGTTCACGCTGACCAGCGGAGCACATTCCGTCAGCCCATAGCCTTCCAGCAAATACTGGCCGGTGAGCTTCACCCAGCGCTCGGCGACCGCCTGCTGAACCGGCATGCCGCCGCCCGCAGAGAGGTGCAGCGTGGAGAAATCCAGCTGCTGGAACTCTTTGTTATTAAGCAGCGCGTTAAACAGGGTATTAACCCCGGTCATGGCGGTGAACGGATATTTCGCCAGCTCTTTCACCAGGCCCGGGATATCGCGCGGGTTGGTGATGAGGATGTTCTGACCACCCAGTTCAATAAACAGCAGGCAGTTCATGGTCAGCGCAAAGATGTGATACAGCGGAAGCGCGGTGATCACCACCTCTTTGCCCGGATGCAGCAGCGGCCCGTAGGTGGCGTTCACCTGTTCAAGGTTTGCCAGCATATTGCGGTGGGTAAGCATGGCCCCTTTGGCGACGCCGGTAGTCCCGCCCGTGTATTGCAGAAACGCAAGATCTTCCGCGACCACTTCGGGTTTAACATACTGCATACGGTAGCCCGCATGCAGCGCGCGGCGGAAGGAGATGGCGTCCGGCAGGTGGTATTTTGGCACCAGGCGCTTGACGTATTTGACGACAAAGTTAACCAGCGTGCCTTTGGCGGTGGAGAGCTGATCCCCCATGCGCGTCAGGATGACGTGTTTAACCTGGGTTTTGTCGACCACTTTTTCCAGCGTATGGGCGAAGTTGGACACAATGACAATCGCGGCCGCGCCGCTGTCGTTCAGCTGATGCTCCAGCTCGCGCGGGGTGTACAGGGGGTTGACGTTGACGACAATCATCCCGGCTCGCAGGATACCGAACAGCGCCACCGGGTATTGCAGCAGGTTCGGCATCATCAGCGCGACGCGGTCCCCTTTTTGCAGCCCCAGCCCTTCCTGCAGATACGCCGCAAACGCGCGGCTACGCTCCTCAAGCTTACGGAACGTCATGACCTCGCCCATATTCACGAATGCGGGCTGGTCCGCGTAGCGCCTTACCGAGTGCTCAAATAATTCCACCAGGGATTGATAACGGTCAGGATTGATCTCAGCAGGAACATCTGCGGGATAACGGTTAAGCCAAACCTTCTTCAATGCATCACCTCTGAAATGAGTGTTCGTCGTCATCACAACCCCGATAATAAACAGTTTGTTAACATTATATTAACTCAGCGTACCAGTTTATTAATTGTTCACATTTAAGGTTGCGAAGCGCGTCACTCTTTTTTTTCGTTTTATCCGTAAAAAAACAGAGACAGCGGCTGAGCCGCTGTCTCTTTTCTAACAATAACAGTGAGTTACTCAGTAACGATCGTCTGAACCTGTGCAGGGCCCGGGTTATACCAGCCCCAGCCCGGGTAGCCGTAACGATAAGGATGTGGACCCCACATCCACGGATCCATCGGCTGAGGCGGCATGACTACCTGCTGTGCCAGCCGCCAGCGTTTATACCCGTTGACCTGCATGGTCATAAATTTATACGGCGTGCTGCCGATTTTGCCCTGCACGGCGCCGGTAATCGGCCCGACAACGGTCACCAGCTGTCCGCGAAAATCGACCGGGTCCAGGAAACCACTGACGTCCGCATAGATACGCCCGCGAGAGGCCTCACCCAGTACCGGCCGCGCGCCGCTGTCCAGCGGAACGGTCGCGATCTCCAGACGGGTTTCCCCCTGCTGGTTTTGTACGTCGACGACCTTACCGCCAAAGCGCGCTTCCTGGCCGACGTAAAGCTCAGGCGCATTCATCACTCGCACCAGATCCTGCTGTGGCGTCGGGCTGCTGCCCTTAATCGCATCAGGAACGGAAACGCATCCGCTCAGTGCTATGGCAACCGCGCCTGCCATAATAAGGCGTACTACTTTAGTCTGAACCGCCATGATGCGACTCCTTTTTCTCAGTTCCTGTTACTGAGATTCACTCGCGGCCCGGAAGTTTCTTCCACGCGACGGTGTTTCGCAAATAAACCGGCTCCGCGTGTTCAACGGCAACGGTTTTTCCTGCTGCGAGCAGCTGGCAGGCAATCGGAAGCATATCTTCCGCAGCCGGCAGCAGCATGTTGCCGTCCACCAGCGTCACACCGGTGTCGTTTGCCATGTCAGGCCACGCCTGCCAGCCGGTGCCGACGGTTGCCCACTCACCGGAGAGCTGCTGCAGTCGTTCAGTGACCGCTTCCGGCTTGAGCACGGCTTCCGTCTCTTCGCCGTGCCACACGCCCTGCTCGTCGCGGGTGTATTCGGCCCAGTAAACTTCGCCCATGCGGGCATCAATCGCGGCCAGCACGCGCGTTGCCCCGGTCATGCGCCATGCGCCCTGCGCCATCGTGGCAAGGGTAGAGACGCCGATCATCGGCAGTTCGGCGCCCAGCGCCAGCCCCTGCGCAATGCCGATCCCGATACGTACGCCCGTAAAGCTGCCGGGGCCACGGCCAAAGGCCAGCGCATCGAGGTCGGTTAAGGAGGTGTTGCCCTGGGTTAAAATGGCTTTTACCAGGGGCAGAATGCGTTGGGTGTGTTCCCGTGGGCACTCTTCGAAATGGGCAGAAACAGCACCGTCGTTCAACAGAGCGACAGAGCAAGCCTCTGTCGCGGTATCAATAGCCAGAATTCGCATCAGTCGTCGCGCTCTCGCAAGGGTCAGTCACAAAATGGCGCGCATCTTAGCATACTCCGGGGTAAATTACTCCGCCGTTGGGTTTGCCAGGAAGCGCACCGCGCGTTTTATGTCCCGCGTCCGCGGCGCGGGCGGCAGGCTGGCAAGGAAGGTGGCGCCGTAAGGGCGCATCACCAGCCGGTTATCGCAAATGACCAGCACGCCGCGATCGGTGACGTCGCGGATTAATCGCCCTACCCCCTGCTTGAGGGTTATCACCGCGTCCGGGAGCTGTACCTCGTCAAACGGATCGCCCCCGCGCAGGCGGCAGTCTTCCATGCGCGCCTTCAGCAGCGGATCGTCCGGAGAGGTAAACGGCAGCTTATCAATGATCACCAGCGAGAGCGTATCGCCGCGCACATCCACCCCTTCCCAGAAGCTGCTGGTGGCTACCAGCAGGGCATTTCCGGCGCTGACAAACTGCTGGAGCAACTGGCCTTTGCTGGTTTCCCCCTGCAGCAGCACCGGTAAGGTCATGGTGGCGCGGAACTGCTCGGCGAGATCGCGCATCATGGCGTGAGAGGTGCAGAGCATAAAGCAGCGGCCGTTGTTGGCCTCGATCATCGGTTTTAACATCGCGGCCAGGTGGCGCGCCGCACCCGGCTGGTTCGGCAGCGGCAGATTACGGGGAACGCAGAGCAGCGCCTGTTTTTCGTAATCGAACGGGCTCGGCAGGAGCAGCGATTCCGCATCCTCAATGCCGAGACGTTCCGTGAAGTGATGCAGATCGTCATTCACCGACAGGGTTGCCGAGGTGAAGATCCAGCTTCCCGGTTTTTGCGCCATCACCTCTTTAAATTTATCCGCCACCGTCAGCGGCGTGAGCGCCAGCGTGAAGTGCCGGGAGGTGCACTCATACCAGTAGCTGAACCCCGGCTGGTTAATCTCTTTCAGCCGTTTAAGCCGCCCGCGATACAGCGTGGCGCGTTCGAAGGCCGCATCCAGCAGCGCGGAGCGGCCGAGGGACAGTTTTGCCACGTCGTAGCAGAGTTCGAGGGCATCATCGAGCAGCAGCAGCGCGCGCTGGATGTTTTTGTCCGCCAGAAGCTCGCGCAGGTTACCGCGATAGCCCGGCTCGCCGAGCTGCAAGCGGAAATCCTGCGCGCTTTGCGCCAGACGGTCGGCGCACTTCTGCAGCTGCTGGGTATCTTTGAGTTCGGTCCGGTAAGCGATGGTGAAATCTTTCGCCAGATCCTGCAGCTGGCGGCTGGAAAGCGACTGGCCGAAGTACTGGCTGGCAATGTCCGGAAGCTGATGGGCTTCGTCGAAGATCATCACGTCCGCCTCCGGGATCAGCTCGCCGAAACCGCTGTCCTTGACGACCATATCCGCGAGGAACAGATGGTGGTTCACCACCACCACATCCGCGTCCATCGCCGTTTTGCGCGCTTTCACCACAAAGCAGTCTTTATACAGCGGGCAGTCGCTGCCGAGGCAGTTGTCGTTGGTGCTGGTCACCAGCGGCCAGGCAGGCGAGTCTTCCGGCACGCTCGCGCAGGTGCTGATATCACCCTCTTCGGTCTGGTTCGCCCAGGCGCGAAGGATAATAACGTCGCTGAGGGTTTGCACCGGCAGGTCGCCGCCCGCCAGCGCCTGCTGCTCAAGACGTTCCAGGCAGAGATAGTTAGAGCGCCCCTTCAGCAGGGCCAGACGCCCCTTATATTTCAGCGCTTTCGCCACCGTGGGCAAATCGCGGCTGTAGAGCTGATCCTGCAGCGCCTTCGAACCGGTGGAAATAATCACCTTCTTCTTCGCGCGCAGCGCTGGAGCAAGGTAAGCATACGTTTTACCCGTGCCGGTTCCGGCTTCGACCACCAGCGGCTGAGCCTTATCGATGGCGCGTGCAACGGCGTGCGCCATCTGGCGCTGAGGCTCACGGGGCTTGAAGCCGGGAATAGCCTGCGCTAATTGACCTTCAGGGGAAAAATCGTCTGCCACGGTGCTCTCTCACTGTATTTTTGCACAGGGATTATGTCAGCCCATCCTCTCCTGTGCCACCCCAAATAGTGACGACAGGAGAACAATATGGCAGTCTTGCCGCCTGACGACGAAAAATAACGAGGAAACGTTTATGACAATTGTGCGCATTGATGCCGAAGCCCGCTGGTCTGATGTGGTGATCCATAATCAGACGCTCTACTACACCGGCGTACCGGCTAACCTGGACGCGGATGCGTTCGAGCAGACGGCCAATACCCTGGCACAGATTGACGCGGTGCTGGAAAAACAAGGCAGCGACAAATCCCGCATTCTGGATGCAACGATTTTCCTGGCAAACAAAGAGGATTTCGCGGCGATGAACAAAGCCTGGGATGCATGGGTAGTGGCGGGTCACGCGCCTGTACGCTGTACCGTACAGGCCACGCTGATGAAGCCGGAATATAAGGTAGAGATTAAGATTATCGCGGCGGTGTAGGCCCGATTACTCTTCTGGATCTTCATCTTCATCTTCGAAACGCGCCACGATCCGCTCGCCGGAATGACTGGCGCGAATCTCCTCTGCGACAACGGTAATTGCCTGTCCGCTGCTCATCCCCTGGGACATCAGTTCCTGAATTCGCTCAACCGCTTTCTGCTGCTGTTCATGGCTCAGAGAAGGTAAACCTGCAAACATCGTCAACTCCTGCTAAATTATTCGCGCTAATTATTTCACGCTGCCCGGTAGTATGCCACACATGAACATGCGCTTCCCCACTGTTATTACCTTGCCCTGGCGTGCAGACGCCGCTGAATTCTGGTTTGCCCGCCTGAGCCATCTTCCGTTTGCGATGCTGCTGCATTCCGGCCATGCGGACCATCCCTGTAGCCGCTTCGACATTCTGGTGGCCGATCCGCTAAAGACGCTGACAACCGATGACCTGTCGTTAACGGACGATCCGCTGGTGCAGCTTCAGCACGCCATTAACGCGCTGGGCTTATCTGCCGCGCCGAACCCGGATCTCCCTTTTCAGGGGGGCGCGCTGGGCCTGTTTGGTTACGATCTGGGTCGCCGTTTCGAAACGCTGCCGGAGCATGCGCAGGCTGATATTCCCCTGCCCGACATGGCCGTGGGGCTGTATAACTGGGCGTTAATAGTCGATCACCAGAAAAAAACGGTTTCCCTGCTGAGCCATCATGACGTGCAGGCGCGTCTGGCGTGGCTTGAGGCGCAACAGCCTGCACCGGCACAGACGTTTACGTTGACCTCAGGCTGGCGCTCAAATATGAGCGCAGCGGAGTACGCCGAAAAATTCTCGCGCGTTCAGGCGTATCTGCAAAGCGGTGACTGCTATCAGGTTAACCTCGCCCAGCGCTTCCAGGCGACGTACCGGGGAGATGAGTGGCAGGCGTTTACCCGTCTTAACGCCAGCAATAAGGCGCCGTTCAGCGCGTTTGTGCGTCTGGAACAGGGGGCGATCCTCAGCCTGTCGCCCGAGCGCTTTATTCATCTGGCCGAGGGCACGATCCAAACCCGTCCGATTAAAGGTACCCTGCCGTGTCTTGCCGATCCCGACGCCGATCGCCAGCAGGCGGAAAAACTGGCCGCCTCGCCAAAAGATCGCGCCGAAAACCTGATGATTGTCGATCTGATGCGTAACGACATTGGCCGCGTCGCCGAACCGGGCAGCGTGCGCGTGCCGGAACTGTTTGTCGTCGAGCCTTTCCCGGCGGTGCATCATCTGGTCAGTACCATTACCGCGCGTCTACCCGCCTCTCGCACCGCCTGCGATCTGCTCCGCGCCGCGTTTCCGGGCGGCTCCATCACCGGCGCGCCGAAGGTGCGGGCAATGGAGATCATTGATGAGCTGGAGCCCCACCGCCGCAACGCCTGGTGCGGCAGCATCGGCTATATCAGCCTGTGCGGCACCATGGATACCAGCATTACCATTCGCACGCTGACGGCCTGCGACGGAAATCTTTACTGTTCGGCCGGGGGCGGCATTGTTGCCGATAGCCAGGTCGATGCGGAATATCAGGAAACCTTTGATAAAGTTAACCGTATTCTGAAACAACTGGAGTAATCACGGGTGGAAAAAGAGAACCTGACGCTGGACGATTTTTTATCTCGCTTTCAGCTATTACGACCGCAGGTCAACCGCGAGGCGCTGAACCAGCGTCAGGCGGCCGTGCTGATCCCGGTCGTGCGTCGCACGCAACCGGGCCTGCTGCTCACCCAGCGTTCTCCCCATTTACGTAAGCACGCGGGTCAGGTCGCCTTTCCGGGTGGCGCAGTGGACAGCTCCGACGCATCGCTGATTGCCGCCGCGCTGCGGGAAGCTCAGGAAGAAGTTGCCATTCCGCCGGAGGCCGTTGAGGTCATCGGCGTGCTGCCGCCCGTCGACAGCGTTACCGGTTTTCAGGTCACGCCGGTGGTGGGCATTATCCCTCCGGGCCTGCAGTATCACGCCAGCGTCGATGAAGTCTCTGCGGTGTTTGAAATGCCGCTTGAAGAGGCGCTCCGGCTAAGTCGTTATCATCCGCTGGATATCCATCGACGGGGGCATGACCATCGGGTCTGGTTGTCCTGGTATCAGCATTATTTTGTCTGGGGCATGACGGCGGGCATCATTCGCGAACTGGCGCTGCAAATCGGCCTGAAACCTTGACTATACTTTACATTCCATCCTTTTTCGCAGGTTTGCGATCCGCGTCGCGCTATTAGCAAAACCCATCGTTAACCATTAGTTTAATTCATGTGAATAGTTAAGCCGAGGTCGGTGTTCCCTCTTACACTATGCGCAGTTATAACATCGTTACTGGAACCCCGGTAACCCTGTCAGGAGTGTGAAAGTGATTAGTATATTCGACATGTTCAAAGTGGGAATTGGCCCTTCGTCTTCCCATACTGTTGGCCCGATGAAGGCCGGTAAACAGTTCGTCGATGATCTGGTCGAAAAAGGATTACTGGAAAGCGTTACCCGTGTCGCCGTGGATGTTTACGGCTCGCTGTCATTAACGGGTAAAGGCCACCACACCGATATCGCCATTATTATGGGTCTGGCAGGCAATATGCCGGATACCGTAGATATTGATGCCATCCCGGCATTCATCCGCGACGTGGAAACACGCGGCCGCCTGCTGCTGGCAAACGGTCAGCAGGAAGTCGATTTCCCGCAGGATGACGGCATGCGTTTTCGCAGCGACAACCTGCCGCTGCACGAAAACGGCATGACCATTCACGCTTACAGCGGTGAAAAAGAGATTTACAGCAAAACGTACTACTCCATCGGCGGTGGCTTCATCGTGGATGAAGAGCATTTTGGCAAAGACAGCGTCGGCGACGTCAGCGTACCGTACCCGTTCAAATCGGCTACTGAGATGCTGGGCTACTGCAAAGAGACCGGTCTTTCACTGTCCGGCATGGTGATGCAGAACGAACTGGCCCTGCACAGCAAAAAAGAGATTGAAGACTATTTTGCGAACGTCTGGCAAACCATGCGCGCCTGTATCGACCGCGGGATGAACACCGAAGGCGTTCTGCCGGGCCCACTGCGCGTGCCGCGTCGTGCCTCTGCCCTGCGCCGTGTGCTGGTGACCACGGACAAGTTCTCCAACGACCCGATGAACGTGGTTGACTGGGTAAACATGTTTGCCCTGGCGGTTAACGAAGAGAACGCCGCCGGTGGTCGCGTCGTGACGGCGCCAACCAACGGTGCGTGCGGTATCGTTCCGGCAGTGCTGGCCTACTACGATCACTTTATTGAGCCCGTAACGCCGGACATCTATATCCGCTATTTCCTGGCGGCAGGTGCCATTGGTGCGCTGTACAAAATGAATGCCTCCATCTCCGGTGCGGAAGTGGGCTGTCAGGGTGAAGTGGGCGTTGCCTGCTCCATGGCGGCGGCCGGTCTGGCAGAGCTGCTGGGCGCAAGCCCTGAGCAGGTCTGCGTGGCGGCGGAAATCGGTATGGAACATAACCTCGGTCTGACCTGTGACCCGGTCGCGGGCCAGGTTCAGGTGCCGTGCATCGAGCGTAACGCGATTGCCTCGGTGAAAGCCATCAACGCCTCACGGATGGCGATGCGCCGTACCAGCGAACCTCGCGTATCGCTGGATAAGGTGATTGAAACCATGTACGAAACCGGAAAGGACATGAACGCGAAATACCGCGAGACGTCCCGCGGTGGCCTGGCCATTAAGGTGCAGTGCGACTAATACTGCCTTTCGCCCATCTGCAACGGATGGGCAAATTTCCCTCTTCTTTCTCGTCTCCTTCTGCTTTCCCCACTACACTTTTACTGTTGCGTCCGGCTTTTGTGGCTGGTGGCTTATCAGGCGACCGTTCATGCAAACTGCACAAACGATCATTAAAAACTATCGCCGAAAACGCGTTATCGTCTGTGTGACGGTTGCGCTCCTCACGCTCATCCTGACGTTAGGCATTCGCTTTATTTCACAGCGCAATGTTAACCAACAGCGGATCCTCGATTTTACCAGCCACACCGTTCGCGCCCTTGATAACGTCCTGCTTTCTTTAGAGAACCGCCGCAGCGTGCTGCAGCCCCTGGTGGGGCAGCCCTGCCCGCAGGCGCACCTGGCGCTGCGAAAGCAGGCCGCCATTTTGCAGACGGTACGCTCCATCGCCCTGATTAACGACGGTGTCCTGTATTGCTCAAGTATTTTCGGCAGCCGCAATGTGCCCGTTCGCGACTTCCTGAAAGAATTACCCGCCAGCACGGCGAAGCTGATTTTATCGAGCGATCAGTGGCTGCTTAAGGGTAGCCCGATATTGATCCAGTGGTATCCCGTCTCTCAGGACGGTGAAGCTGGCGTTATCGAGATCATCAATATCGATCTGATCGCCAAAATGATTCTGGAGCCCCAGCGCCCGCTCATCAATGACGTGGCGCTGACCGTAGGCGATCGCTTTCTGCGCTATGGACAACGCGTCAGCGACAGCCTGACGTTTGATAAGGAAGGCTCGCTTTTCCAGCAATCGTCAACCCGAAACCCTTTCACCATTACGGTCAGCGGGCCAGGCCCTGGAGAGTTAGCCTTAAAAAGCCTGCCAGCCCAGCTGCCTCTCGGGCTTATGCTGAGCCTGCTGCTGGGCTATCTCGCCTGGCTGGCAACGGCAAACCGGATGAGCTTCACGTGGGAGATCGATATGGGGATTGCGGGCCGGGAATTTGAGCTTTTCTGCCAGCCGCTGGTGAATGCCCGTACCCAGGCGTGCACCGGCGTGGAGATCCTGCTGCGCTGGAATAACCCCCGTCAGGGTTGGATCACCCCAGAGGTGTTTATCCCCCTGGCAGAAGAACATAACCAGATTGTCCCCCTGACCCGCTATGTCATCGCTGAAACGGTGCGCCAGATAGGCTACTTCCCTTCCAGCGCCGGTTTTCACATTGGGATTAACGTCGCCGCCAGCCATTTCCGTCATGCGGTATTGATACAGGACCTGAACCGCCTCTGGTTCAGCGCCTGTCCGCGTCAGCAGCTGGTGATTGAACTCACGGAACGGGATGCGCTGCTGGATGCGGATTATCGCATCGTGCGCGAACTGCATCGCAAAGGGGTGAAGCTGGCCATCGACGATTTTGGTACCGGGAACAGCTCCCTCTCCTGGCTTGAAAAGCTTCACCCGGACGTGCTGAAAATCGACCAGTCGTTTACCACCGCCATCGGCACCGACGCCGTGAACTCGACGGTGACGGATATGATTATTGCGCTGGGACAGCGGCTGAATATTGAACTGGTGGCTGAAGGGGTCGAGACGGAGGAGCAGGCGCGCTATTTGCGCCGCCATGGCGTGCCTGTCCTGCAGGGGTTTTTCTATGCGCGGCCCATGCCGCTACGGGATTTTCCGAAGTGGCTGGCGGGAGGCGCGCCCCCGCCAGCGCATCATAACGGGCACATCGTGCCCTTAATGCCGCTGCGCTAAGCCGGCTTACTCATCTTCGTCGTGGGCTGATTGTTCTTTAACAATGCGAACCATATCAACGCGATAGTCGTTGGCTTCAACGATCGTAATGTGCAGCGGTGCCAGCTCGATAACATCTCCGACGCGCGGGATTTGCCCGTTAACCGCGATAACCAGACCGGCAACGGTCGCGATGTCTTCTTCATCGTTGATGACGTTTTCCAGGCCCAGCGTGTGCGAGAGCGCGTGCAGGTCGGTGGTACCTTTAACCAGCCAGCCTTCACCGTCGGCAACGATCTCTGGCGTTTCGTCGGCATCCGGGAATTCACCGGCAATCGCTTCCAGCACGTCCAGCGGCGTAACCAGCCCCTGCACCACGCCAAACTCGTTGGTGACGATAACAAAGCTACCGCGAGCGCGGCGCAGCACCCCGAGCAGGTTGATAGGATCCAGCGTTTCCGGCACGACAATCGCAGGCGACGCGGCGGCAACGGCTTCCACGTTGACGCCCTCTTCCAGGGCCACCAGCATCTCTTTTGCCCGCACCACGCCGATTATCTCATCCAGCTCACCGCGACACACCGGGAACAGGCTGTGCGGAGAAGAGAGCAGCTGCTGGCGAATTTCATCGACGCTCAGGTTTGCATCAACCCAGCTGATTTCCCCGCGTGGCGTCATGATGCCGCGCAGCGAACGGGAGGCCAGGGAGAGCACGCCGTTAATCATGTAGCGCTCTTGTTCCACAAACGCCCCTTCCGGGACCGGAACCGGGTTATGGTTTTCGGAATCAGACTGGACGTTCACCTGACGACGACCGCCCATCAGGCGCAGTATCGCGTCTGCGGTACGGGCGCGCAGCGGCTGATTCGACTGCTGCTTGATAAAGTTACGGCGCGCAATCTGGTTGAACAGCTCGATCAGAATCGAGAAGCCAATCGCGGCGTACAGGTAGCCTTTCGGAATATGGAAGCCAAAACCTTCCGCCACCAGGCTCAGACCAATCATCAGCAGGAAGCTCAGACACAGCACGACCACCGTTGGATGCTGGTTAACGAAGCGCGTCAGCGGCTTCGAGGCCAGCAGCATGACCGCCATCGCAATAACGACAGCCGCCATCATTACCGGCAGATGATTCACCATGCCGACCGCCGTGATCACCGCATCCAGCGAGAAGACCGCATCAAGCACCACGATCTGCAGCACCACCACCCAGAAGCTGGCATAGCCTTTACCGTGCCCGTCATCGTGCTGACGGTTTTCCAGCCGCTCGTGTAGCTCCGTCGTCGCTTTGAAAAGCAGGAATATCCCCCCGATCAGCATGATTAAATCACGCCCGGAGAAGGTGTAGTCCATGATGGAGAACAGCGGTTTGGTCAGCGTGACCATCCAGGAGATGACGGAAAGCAGCCCCAGTCGCATAACCAGCGCCAGCGAGAGACCAATCAGACGCGCTTTATCACGCTGTTTTGGCGGCAGTTTGTCCGCAAGGATGGCGATAAACACCAGGTTATCAATGCCGAGAACAATCTCCAGCACCACCAGCGTGAGCAATCCCACCCAGATTGACGGGTCCATTAAGAATTCCATGACAAGCTCCTGCTAAAGGAATGACGAAACGGTGCCCCACTCATCGTGGGCAAAACAGAGGCAAACAGAGTCGATACGTGGCGAGGATCGCCGGTGAATAAGGCGCGAAATGGCCTGGCAGATGACTGACGTCGGTGACGGTCCATATAGTGGGCTGTAACCCTATACTCCTGAACGATTAAACGGAGGGTAAACATATCAGAGACACTGTGTTTTTAGCAAAGATTTACGTTCCTTTGCAAAGTTCTGTAACACAGCGGCTTTACGCTACAGATAAATCTGTCACGCGTGGCTAAATTACGGATCTTCATCACATAAATTATTTTTTCACTATCTAAAATAATTCGCGGAAGTCTTAGTTTTTTTGAACTCTAACCCTTATCTGAATCGATTCGGTTCGCCAATACGATTCTCAGTACGGCTGCCTGGCAGGCGTATTAATGATAATAAAAGGAGGTAGCAAGTGACCATTGCTATTGTCATAGGCACACATGGTTGGGCTGCTGAGCAGCTACTCAAAACGGCAGAGATGCTGTTGGGCGAGCAGGAAAACGTCGGCTGGATCGATTTCGTTCCCGGTGAAAACGCCGAGACGCTGATAGAGAAGTACAACGCTCAACTCGCGAAGCTGGATACCAGCAAAGGCGTGCTGTTTCTCGTTGATACATGGGGCGGCAGCCCATTCAATGCCGCCAGCCGCATTGTCGTCGATAAAGAGCACTATGAAGTTGTCGCCGGGGTTAATATTCCCATGCTGGTGGAAACCTTCATGGCTCGCGACGACAATCCGGCGTTCGATGAGCTGGTGGCACTGGCCGTTGAAACCGGTCGCGAAGGGGTAAAAGCCCTGAAGGCGCAGCCGGTTGAAAAACCTGCCCCTGCTCCCGCAGCGGCACCAAAAGCGGCTACACCGGCAAAACCGATGGGCCCGAACGATTACATGGTCATCGGCCTGGCGCGTATTGATGACCGCTTAATCCACGGCCAGGTCGCGACGCGCTGGACCAAAGAGACCAACGTTCGACGCATTATTGTGGTCAGCGATGAAGTTGCCGCCGATACCGTACGTAAAACCCTTCTGACTCAGGTTGCTCCTCCTGGCGTTACCGCGCACGTCGTGGATGTCGCCAAGATGATCCGCGTTTACAACAACCCGAAATATGCGGGTGAACGCGTAATGCTCCTGTTCACTAACCCGACAGACGTTGAGCGCATTGTTGAAGGCGGCGTGAAAATCACCTCCGTGAACATCGGTGGTATGGCATTCCGTCAGGGCAAAACGCAGGTCAACAACGCCATTTCAGTCGATGCGAAAGATATCGAGGCATTCAACAAGCTGAATGCGCGCGGTATTGAACTGGAAGCCCGTAAGGTTTCTACGGATCAAAAACTGAAAATGATGGATTTGATCGGCAAAGTTGGGAAATAAGCCCGCGCCGGTTCTCATATAAAGTTTATGTAATAGGAGAAGTGCAATGGAGATTACCACTCTTCAGATTGTGCTGGTGTTCGTCGTCGCATGTATTGCGGGTATGGAATCCGTACTTGATGAATTTCAGTTCCACCGCCCTCTGGTGGCCTGTACGCTGATTGGGGCCGTTCTGGGTGACATGAAAACCGGTATCATCATCGGTGGTACCCTGGAAATGATCGCCCTGGGCTGGATGAACATCGGCGCGGCGGTTGCGCCCGATGCCGCGCTGGCCTCTATCATTTCGACCGTTCTGGTTATTGCTGGTCACCAGAGTATTGGTGCCGGTATCGCGCTGGCGATCCCGCTGGCTGCAGCTGGCCAGGTTCTGACCATCATCGTTCGTACTATCACCGTTGCCTTCCAGCACGCGGCGGATAAGGCGGCCGAAAACGGCAACCTCACGGCACTGTCGTGGATCCACGTTTCATCCCTGTTCCTGCAGGCGATGCGTATCGCGATCCCGGCGGTTATCGTGGCGATCTCTGTTGGTACCAGTGAAGTGCAGAGCATGCTGAACGCCATTCCAGAAGTGGTCACCGGCGGTCTGAACATCGCGGGCGGCATGATCGTGGTCGTCGGTTATGCGATGGTCATCAACATGATGCGCGCAGGCTATCTGATGCCGTTCTTCTACCTCGGCTTCGTGACCGCTGCCTTCACCAACTTCAACCTGGTTGCACTGGGTGTGATTGGTGCGGTAATGGCGATTCTCTACATCCAGCTCAGCCCGAAATATAACCGCGTCGCGGGTGCCCCAGCGCAGGCTGCTGGTAACAACGATCTCGATAACGAACTGGACTAGCAGGTGAGCGAAATGGTTGATATGACAAAAACTACCACCGAGAAAAAACTCACTCCGGGTGATATTCGTGGCGTGTTCATCCGTTCTAACCTGTTTCAGGGTTCATGGAACTTCGAACGTATGCAGGCGCTGGGCTTCTGCTTCTCCATGGTGCCGGCGATCAAACGCCTGTACCCGGAAAACAACGAAGCGCGCCGTCAGGCGATCAAGCGTCACCTGGAATTCTTTAACACCCATCCTTACGTAGCGGCTCCGGTTCTGGGCGTAACGCTGGCGATGGAAGAACAGCGTGCGAACGGCGCAGAGATTGACGACGGTGCCATCAACGGTATCAAAGTCGGCCTGATGGGCCCGCTGGCCGGCGTCGGTGACCCAATCTTCTGGGGTACCGTGCGTCCGGTCTTCGCGGCGCTGGGTGCCGGTATCGCGATGAGCGGCAGCCTGCTTGGCCCGCTGCTGTTCTTCATCCTGTTCAACGCCGTGCGCCTGCTGACCCGTTACTACGGTGTGGCCTACGGCTACCGTAAAGGGGTGGACATCGTTAAGGACATGGGCGGCGGCTTCCTGCAAAAACTGACTGAGGGGGCGTCAATCCTCGGCCTGTTTGTCATGGGGGCGCTGGTTAACAAGTGGACGCACGTGAACATCCCGCTGGTGGTATCAACCATCACCGGTCAGGATGGTCAGACCCGCGTCACCACCGTGCAGACGATTCTGGACCAGCTGATGCCAGGCCTGGTACCGCTGCTGTTGACCTTTGCCTGCATGTGGCTGCTGCGTAAGAAAGTGAACCCGCTGTGGATTATCGTTGGCTTCTTCGTCATCGGTATCGCGGGCTACGCTGTCGGCCTGCTGGGTCTGTAAGTTTCAATGCTATAGGCCGGGGGCTTGCCCCCGGTTTTTTTATCTGGAGGATGAATGACTGTCACGGACATCGTACTGGTTTTATTTATTGCCGCCCTTCTGGCATACGCGATCTATGACGAATTCATCATGCCCCGCCGTCACGGCGAGACGCTGCTCTCCCTTCCCCTTCTGCGACGCGGGCGCGTGGATGCGTTTATCTTCGCGGGTCTCATCGTTATTCTTATTTACAATAACGTCACCAGCCATGGTGCAATATTAACCACATGGTTATTATGTGCGCTGGCATTAATGGCGGTTTATCTGTTCTGGATCCGCACGCCGAAAATCATTTTTAAATCCCGCGGATTTTTCTTCGCCAATGTGTGGATAGAATATAACCGTATTAAAGAGATGAATTTATCCGAAGACGGCGTGCTGGTGATGCAATTAGAACAACGCCGCCTGCTTATTCGGGTGAAGAATATTGACGACCTGGAAAAAATATACAAGTTACTTGTTAAAACTCAATGAGTTAAATATATAGCAATGGCTATATTCTGTGTTTATCTTGCGCAAGAAATATAGCCAAAGCTATATCCCCTTCGTTAATTTGTTCTCTATTTGTTAACGATATTTTCACGCTTAAAGACAAATGAAAATCGTTATCACCAAGCATTTTAAATAATGCCTCTTCGTTGTTGTTTTATATTCTCAAAATATGTTAAGGTTGCGCCCGTCGTTGGGGAGTAGCCGATTTCCTGTTCGCAGGAAATGTACGTGTCAACATACTCGTTGAAAAACGTGGCGCGTACGGATCGCTGACAGCACATCTTATGTGCGGCGCGATCAGGCGAGACCATAGATACATCAACTGCTGTTTACTGGGGGCAGTGATGTGTCATATGGATATCCCCGGTCTGGACGCTGTTATGAATATCTCCGCTACGATCCTCCTCGCTTTTGGCATGTCCATGGACGCTTTTGCGGCTTCCATCGGAAAAGGTGCCACGCTCCACAAACCTAAGTTCTCAGAAGCCCTGCGTACCGGCCTCATTTTTGGCGCTATCGAAACGCTGACGCCGCTTATCGGTTGGGGACTTGGCATGCTCGCCAGCCAGTTCGTGCTGGAGTGGAACCACTGGATTGCCTTCGTACTGCTGGTGTTTCTCGGTGGCCGAATGGTGATAGAAGGTTTTCGCGGCGGTGATGATGAAGATGAGGAGCCACAGCACCGCCACGGGTTCTGGCTGCTGGTCACCACGGCAATTGCCACCAGCCTTGATGCGATGGCCGTCGGCGTCGGTCTGGCATTCCTGCAGGTCAATATTATCGCCACCGCGCTGGCCATCGGCTGCGCAACGCTGATTATGTCCACGCTGGGCATGATGGTCGGACGGTTTATCGGCCCGCTGCTGGGTAAACGCGCCGAGATCCTGGGAGGAATTGTGCTGATTGGCATTGGTGCCCAGATCCTCTGGGCACACTTCGCCGGTTAATCTTCGCGCTGCCAGACGTGGATACTGAAATCCGTCTGGCAGTTAAATATTGATTGTAGAGCTAACGCTTCCCACACTTCCGGTTTTGCCCGCCACGCGAACGGCGTCATCTGCAGCAGCGCGGTTGCTTCTTCCCCTTTCAGCTTCATTTCATACGCTACGGTTTGCTCCTGCTTCAGGGTAAAACCGGCAAGCTGTTCAGAATGAGGGGCATGCAGTCGCACTTCGTCGTAGATCAGCCCTTTCAGCTCCATCAGATGACGCGGGCCCGGCGTCACGGTGACGACCCATCCGCCCGGTTTCACCACGCGAGCCAGCTCTTCCGCCTTGCAGGGCGCGTAAATGCGGATAACCGCATCCATGCTGGCATCGTCAAACGGCAGCCGGTGGCTGGATGCCACGCAGAACGTCACGTCCGCGTAACGCTTTGCCGCCGCGCGAATGGCCACTTTCGACACGTCCAGACCGAATGTCAACGCGCCCTTCTCGCGTGCGATCCCGGCAAACCGTGCGGTGTAGTACCCTTCCCCGCAGCCGATATCGAGCATGGCGGTGGCTGAACCCGGCAGGATGTCATTCAGCATCTGCGCGACGGTCTCCCGCAGCGGCAGATAGTGCCCGGCATCCAGAAACGCACGACGCGCCTGCATCATCTCTGCACTGTCGCCTGGATCGCGGGAGCGCTTATGCTGCACCGGCAGAAGATTCACGTAGCCTTCTTTTGCCATATCAAACTGATGCCCCTGCGGACAGGTATAGCTTTTATCTGAATGCGTCAGGGGGGCGTGGCAAAGGGGACAGCTGAAGGACATGGTGACTCCGGAGCATAATCAAAGGGCGAAGTGTACCGCTATTCGCCCTGGTTATAAACGCCCGGTTAACGCATAACGATAAGGTGGTCGGAACCCGCCGGTAACCCGTCAGGTTTTACATTCTCCAGACGCAGCACGTTACCCATAATCTCGCTGAAAACAGGCGCGGAAACGGCACCGCCGTAGTAGGCGCCATTTTGCGGATCGTTAATGACCACCACCAGGGCAAAGCGCGGATCGCTGGCGGGCGCAACGCCGGCCGTATACGCAACGTATTTATCGACATACTTTCCGCTGTCGTCAATTTTCTTCGCCGTGCCGGTTTTCACCGCCACCCGGTAATCGCGAACGGCGGCCTTAACGCCCCCGCCGCCGGGCAGCGCAACGCTCTCCATCATGTGTTCCACCTCGTGTGCGATCTCTTCCGGCATGACCCGGTGCCCGATAACGGGTGGATCGATACGCGTAATCGAGAGAGGTCGCTCGAGCCCGAAGCCGCCGATCGTGGCGTAGACGTGCGCCAGCTGGAGCGGCGTCACCATCAGCCCGTAGCCGAAGGCAAAGGTCGCACGATCGAGCTGGCTCCAGTATTTACGATTTGGCAACAGCCCCGCGCTCTCGCCCGTTAAGCCAAGCCCCGTATTCGTGCCAAACCCAAAGTTTCGATAGGTATCAATAAGATGCTGGACAGGCATTGCCAGAGAGAGTCGGGATACGCCGGTGTCGCTCGATTTTTGCAGGATCCCGGTCATCGTCAGTTCAGGATAATAGCCCACGTCGCGGATACGATGCCCGTCAAGGGTATACGGGTGAGTGTCAATCACGCTGTCCGGCTGGACCAGGCCCTGCTGCAGGGCCGTCATCAGCACCAGCGGCTTGACCGTCGAACCGGGTTCGAACGTATCGCTGATCGCGCGATTACGAAAATCGTTTATCGTCGCGCCTTCCCTATTATTGGGGTTGAAATCCGGATAGCTCGCCATGGCGAGTATTTCCCCGGTTGGGATATTTATTAGCACCGATGCGCCAGACTCGGCCTTGTTCCAGGCCACGGCATTATCGAGTGCATCTTCGGTGATGGTTTGCAGCCGCTCGTCGATACTTAACTGGATGTTATGCGCCGGCGCGGGCGCCACTTCCGTCAGGTTTTCAACCACGCGACCGTAGCGGTCTTCCCTTACCTGCCGCACTCCGGCCTTGCCGGTCAGCTGCGCGTTAAAGCTTTTTTCCACACCTTCAATGCCCTGCCCGTCAATATTGGTGAAGCCAATCAGGTTCGCTGCCACATGGCCGGCAGGATAAAAACGGCGGGATTCATCGCGTAAATTGATACCGGGCAGATTCAGCTTATCGATCCACTTCGCCTGTGCGGGATCGACCTGACGGGCAAGATAAATAAAACGCCCCTGCGGGTTGGCGCTGATTCGCGCCGAAAGTGTGCCCAGGGAGAGATGCAGCGCGTTTGCCAACGCCTGCCAGCGTTCGTCAATGCCAACGCCCCCTTTTGCCAGCACCGTTTTAGGATCGGCCCAGACGGCCCGGACGGGCACGCTCACCGCCAGGGGGCGACCTTCGCGATCCATTATCATGCCCCGCGGCGCATCAATCGCCAGCTGGCGGAGGGATCGCATATCTTCCTGCTTCACCAGATTGTCAGGCTTGATGATTTGCAGCCAGGCAACGCGGCCCAGCAAAAAAGCCAGACTACAAAAAATAGCTAAACAGAGCAGCACAAAACGCGCTGGCGTGAAATTGCCAGCGGTGGTTATCAATTTCTTCTTCACCTGAACCCCAGGACTGTTAAACAACGCCCTGATTTAACGGGAAAAGATGGGGTTAAGGTGGCAAAACAGTGCTACTAACATCGCAGCTTTGCAACAAGTTACTAACAAGACCGCCAATGGTAATATTTTGAAAGATAAGGGACATAAAAAGCCCCGCATTATGCGAGGCTTTATGTCTGAGATTGAAGTGCTAAGCGCTTCAGTCAGCAGCGGTTCGATCAGATAGCAGTTACGTTAACTGCAGCTGGGCCTTTCTGGCCGTCCTGAATTTCGAACTCAACGTTCTGGCCTTCAGCCAGAGTTTTGAAGCCGTTACCCTGGATTGCAGAGAAGTGTACGAACACGTCTTTGCTGCCGTCAGCAGGAGTAATGAAACCAAAACCTTTAGACTCGTTGAACCACTTAACTTGACCTTTAATCTTTGCCATTTTGCAAAATTCCTTAGAGTGTTTTCTTAGCCCGCAGGCATTAACTGAGATAAAACTGAGACATTACTGCATGAGGCACTAATATAAGGTTCGGCAGAGAAGCGGTATTCAACGACAACGTGTTTACTCAGGACTTCTTTACTGAAAATGCCACACATAAACAGAACTGTACCTCGTTTGACCCAAAACGTGTTATCACACACTATGTTTAATATGGCAAGCCATTTTTAAACATGTCTCGATCCGCCGCACAAATTCGAACAGTGCCTGTCAGGTTTTGCACAATTATGCGCATCACTTACAGACAGCTCTGCTGCATAACAAAGACCCAGCGTTGCTTTCACAAGCGCTGTAATCTAAGACTTTTTTAACATAGCTCAATCATTACGAAGCGTCCAGCAAACGGGAAAAGAAATCTTACGTCCTGATTGAGTTAGGGAAGGTGCGAACAAGTCCCTGATATGAGATCATGTTTGTCATCAGGAGCCATGGAACAGGGTTCATCATGAGTCATCAACTTACCTTCGCCGACAGTG
>NZ_JBLKCZ010000022.1:0-79992 GCF_047530595.1 Enterobacter sp. 01-M-02-SI-ECC
CTGGCCTGTGAACCGGGTGGGTGCTCTGCTCCCGTGGCGGGTTACTCTGCCTGCCTGACCAGCTTCACTTCGTCAATACGGTTCTCACTGCACGCTTACCATCATCTGTACGTCAGCATAAATCTCAGAACGCTGGAAATGTCATTTTTTAAATGCAGGAACTTTAATACACGCGGGCTCTTTGCCGCCCGCACCCGCAGCCTCCCCCCTTACCAGACAGCGGAAAACACACCGCTGTCTGGCAAGGTCGGAGGGTTATAAGTCACATCCGGTGTCACAGGTCACCCTGTCGATTTCCTTAAGAACCCAGAGCATATCGGTTGCATCGGGTACACAGATATTCCATCGGATACCCGACCGGTACTCCTGTTCTGCTGGCCAGAGTGTATTGCCGGTAACAGTTATCAGGATATCCAGGGTTTTCTCATGCACGTCGCTGAGGTGGACTGCAACGCAGCTGCGCCGGCCAACCCGGTGAGGATAGACCGACAGCAATACAGGCTGCTCCAGTCTCTTAACGATCTCCCCTTGCAGATGCTTAATCGACTCACTGTCAGCCACACCGACTGAGGCAGAACCCTGTGGCGGAACGGTAAAAATAACAGAGGCAATAAAAGCCTTGTCCGGTACAACGATCGGCGTCGCCATAGTCAGTTTTTTCATATTGTCCCCTGAATAGTACCAATGCCACGTTTCTCATCGAGGCGGCGCGCAACGTGAAATGCGGCCTCAAGCTCCGAGCAATTTAATTCATTCATAATGGCCCGTCTTTCGGCTTTTTCCTCTTTTTCAGTCATTCCCAGCGCCAGGTACAAACTGGGGGGGACCGCACGAAACAACGCCTGTACCTTACGGGACAAAATAACTCCCTCTGTGTATTTTCTCGGAAGTTTTGTCGCGGACAACAGCATAGCCTTCTGCTCTTCTGTGAGCGTCTTAAATCGCGCTATTTGTTCAACTTCATCAGGTGGCATAACGAGGCAGATCCACCACTCCGCCATATTGAGCATTTTTTTCGCAGTGTCAGGGAAATCCTCCAGGTTCTGTGTGAACAACCACAGCCATGATCCGAGCTTACGCCACATTTTGACAATTTTGGTTGCATACGGGCCCAACAGCGGGTTAGCAGTTACAATATGCGCTTCGTCGATTGGCACAATGATATCCCGATCGCTGAACTGTTCCCTTTCTGCGATATTGTTAATCGTATTAAGCAGCGAGATGACAGCAACGGCCATCTGAGCTTCATAGCCTTCACGCGCCAGCGTACCTAAATCAACAATAGTCACGTCTGCCTCTGGCCATTGCGCGCCCGGACGGTTAAACAACTCCCCTTCAAAACCTTCGGTAAACATGCGTAATGCTTCTGCCATCTCTTCAGCTCGCGCACGTCGCGCTGGCGTGCGTTTCTCGCGGCCGTCTTCTCCCATGCTGACATCGCGGGCAATGTTCTCAAGTGAGAACATTAAATCTTCCGGTAGCATCTGGCGGTTTTCGTCAAACGCTTTACGAGCCGCAATGAGTATCGCCTCACGAATCATACCGCGGTCGGCGCGTGTCATTCGCTCCTCTTCTGCTGCTTCACCACCGGTGATCATCAACCGCGCTGCAATCTCCATTTCACCCAGAATGTCACGTTCTTCGTCCTTGTCCTCATCATCTTCATCAATGTCAGGGAGGGCCTCTTCGCTTGTCACTAGCGTCTCAGGTTTCGCCTGCATGAGCAGATGTGAATCGCCAAACGGAGCAAGTGAAATAACCTTACCAGGCTTGATACTGACACGGTGCACTGAGAGCCCCAGCGAATTACAGTAATCGCCAAACAGACCGAAGCTGTTACCCGCTTCCAGCAAAAATATACGGGGGCGGTAGATAGCCACCATCTGAGCCAGTTTATCGAGCGCAGTGGCAGATTTACCGGCACCTGTTGGCCCGAACAGCAGCAGGTGTGCATTCTGGGTACGGTCATTTTTATTAAGTGGATCTACGGACAGGGGGCCACCACCACGATTCCAGAACGTAAGCCCCGGGTGACCGGTACCGGTGTCACGACCATAAATAGGGGCGAGACATGCAAAATGCTGTACAAACATAAGGCGCGTGTACCAGTTGTGTTTATCCATTTGAGGGTTAAAGCACATGGGTAACGCACGCATATAACTGCTGAGAGGACCAATATCGTGTTCTGGATTTATCGGTTCCATCCCACAGTTCAGTAATTTACTGCTGAGATCAAGATACCGTTTATCGAGTGTTTCCTTATCCTGAGCCTTGATAAGCAGTGTGATAGCCGCACGGTAAAGTTTGTGTTTGTTTCCCAGGAAATTACGCGCTGTAGCAGCGTCTTCACGAGCACGCAGGGAATCAACATTCTCCCCCATTGAATTGCGGCTCAGGCTCGCAAAACTTTCCTCAAGTTTGTCCTGAGGCTGAACCACCAGGGTCATGGCCAGAACTGTCCCTTCCGGAAGCAGATCCATAATGGCATTCACGTTATCACCACGTTTTACCTCCCCCGTCAGATGACCGGTGGAAGGTGCAGTACGCAGGCGGGCAACCGGAACAGCTTTATGTGCCACATCATCAAACCACCACACACCGCTTTCGGCATCACTTCGCGGGCGGGTAAACCAGAGGCTTTCGCTGAAATCATTCAGAAGAGGCAGATCGCCCGGTGCATGATCGGAGTGTTTTGCGCAACGATACAATGTTTTCTTATCGACCCACGCCGGCGCCGGGTTGAACCAGCGCAACAGCCAACTATGGATTTGCTCGCCGTTCTGCTTTTCGCACCGGATACCGGCACCGCTCAGAGCTGCAGTCAGGCGATCGCAGACCTGTTTCAGCAGCACCTCCGGTGGCATGGGGTCACGATACGGCGTCTCAACCCAACGGTAAACCACCATGCGCGTTCTGCGAATTTGCCCTCTCCAGGCGGCCCCTGTGACAGCCTCGTCTACAAAAAGCCCCTGTTCCACCGCCACATTTTCTAGGTGGCGCTCCTGTTCAGCCAGCCAGGCTTTCGTGAATGCAGTTCCCTGAGCTCTTGGCCTGACATAGCCTCTGATAGTATCCATATAAGTAGAGAGATCAGAGTCATCCTGGCAGAAAAACTGTACCACCCATTGGTGATCATCCAGTTCAGGGAGACTGTCCTGTAGGGCGTTCTCAGCGATATTGCAGATCTCGTCCAGACGTGTTTCCGGGCGCCCTTCAGTGCCCACAGGAATAATCTCATACACGGCCCCGACAGATACACCATCGTCAAGCAGAATGCATTCATGCTCTGGCAAATACTCGCCCCAGGGAACATGATCGATAATGGAAGGTGCCGTGGAATACAGACGCGCTTCATCTGAATGAGTCAGCTGCCCTTCCCGGGTAAGCGGTTCATACCCACTGACGGAAAACGGACCGTTACCGTACTGATGAGCATCCTGAGACGCTCGACGTCGGCTAAATAGAGGGAAAGCCATCAGAGATCCTCCGTTCGCTCACCAGGCAACGCATACTGTACCTGGCTGTAGAAAGGAAAGACGGTGCTGTAGCCTGGAACCGGCGTGTTCCCGCCAGCCAGATGCGGGAAAACATACATGACCATGTCAGGATTTGGCAGACGCGGAAACGTCTGCTGAATTTCATTTTCCTGGGTGCGGCTGTAGCTGTTACTGACCTGCTGATTGATCTCACGTTCGCTGTCTGTAACTGGCCGGCGAAGTGTTGTTCTGCTCTCGTTGGTAGCATGAGTTGCCGATGCACCATCGTTCCATAATTCAAGCATGGTGCTGTCGCCAGGCGGCAACATTTCCTCTTTTGACGTACTGCAACCCGAGAGGGCAAGCGGTACAACGACCAACATAATGGTGGCCAGATGATTAAAACTGAGCAACATGCACCTCCGCTTCATCCGAATCACTGATGACAGCTGACAGACGAAACACTCGCCCATCAGGCAGTTGCATCTGCATTCCATTACCCTCGCTCAGAAGCTTCTTTCCGACAGCGAGCAGGGCCTGTTCGGTGACTTCATGCCTGCTACCTTCCCATTTGCCATTATCACACCTGACAAAACCGGCAAAGAGACGGCCACCCAGTGGTATATAGTCCACCCGATATTCGAGGTTTTTATTGTTCTGCATCTTTATCCCCATCAGTCCATGCCCGTGCTGCTACCAGCGAGGCTGAAATCGTCATATTTCACCTTGCGGCCTTTTTCTTCATAATCAATCGCCAGCTGACGAGTGATATGTAAAGCCACTTTTTGTCCAGGCGGTACATAGATCGCGTCAAACGTCTGACCATATCGCGCTTTAACCCAGTCAACGGTCTCACGCATACCGCCGGATAACGCCTTACCCAACACTGCCTGACCGGCATCCCCCGTCAGCGTTGACGTCACACCACCATAGCCATTGGTCTGGCTGGTATTCTGGTTTTCGGCCACGGCATCACCAGCTGCGCTGGCAGCTGCAAGTGCGGCAATGGTTGGCAGATAAGTAGAAGCGTTTGATTTTCGGGTACCCGAAATGCATGGAATGCCGTTGTCATCTGACAACCAGCCAATACTGCTGTTATTCCCACCCTGGCTGTTCTGATTACCACCATTACTGCCTTGTCCCTCAGGTGAAGGAAGCGTACGAACAGTGCCATCAGTAAAAACAAAAGTGATGCTGGTTATGGCGCCACGCACGCAGGAAAGCGTCCAGTCCCCCGTTGCAGTTCCTGAAACGATCGCCCCCTGTACATCAGGTAGTTCAATGCCATTTGCCGTCAGGTTGTCTTTTCCGATCATCACTTTGAACGGGTAAGGGTCAGTCACCTTGCCATCAATGGGAATACGTCCCAACAGAGCGGTCATGGCCCGACTGCCCACAAGTGTGGAGTTTTCCGGAAGGGTATAAACAGGGGCGGCATTTTTTTCAGATCCGGGAATGTTGTTCTGGACCGTTGTACTTACTGCTGACGTTGCCTGCCTGGCTGCATCACCTGCAGCGCCAAAAGAGGTGGCAAAAGAAAAACCAGTCGCGTTATTACTGTTTTTATCTGAGACAGGTCGACCGTTCGCATCCGTGGCAATACCATCTTTCGGCTCAACCCATTGCAACCCGTTGCCATCTGTTTGAGATATATTTCCCGTGCCTCCGGTTAGTCCATTGTCATAACCCAGTCCCACTGGAATATCGCTGCCTGCAGCATTACCTTTATTTTCTGCCGTTAAGCCGGAGGAGCCATTTTTGAGTTGGTCAAGAAGTTGGTTCACCTGCGAACTCAGATCAGTAACCTGAGAACTCAGTTGTGCACGTTTTTGAGCCTCTTCGGAACGAACTTGCCCCACAGCCTGGCTGATTTGCTGATCAACATTGGTGCTATTTTTTTTCAGCTCCTTATTTTCATCAGCAAGCGTTTTATTATCGCTTTCAAGGCTGTCAAGCCGCCCCTGAACCTTACGGTAACTACCAACCAGGGTACGCAAAGTATCCTGCGCGGTGTCACCTTCCACACCCAGCGCTTTGAGATCTTCTGGTGTAAGGTCCTTCAGGGCGACATTAGAGGTTTTCTGGCCTGCTTCATTTTTATCGTTTTTATCTGTACAGGATTTAACCCCAATCATGATGGCGCCCACCACTACGACGGGAACAGCAATTTTCACAAGCAGGTTTGAAGCAGGCTTTTTCATTTATGTGCTCCTCGGTTACTCCGCTTACTCTCCTTTCCTTCAGATTCGGGTAAACGCTGTTCAGCAATAAAGGCACTTTCGGGGCGTCCTGCAGTAACCAGATATAGAACTGTCGTGTCTTCCGGTGTACCGGCACGCCCCAGCCAACGGTGCTGGAAAGTCGCAGTAGTAAACTGACCTTGCAGCGAACGAGGATCGAGGATGACCTTTACTGCTGCTCGGTTACGCACCTGCAGCGCAATTACACTGCTGCCCTGCAGACTCCAGGCAGCCATCGGCGTGACGCTGACGGACTCAGAGGGCATAAGTGTGGTGATCCGGGGAGGAAGCTTCAGTGAAACCGGACTTACTCCCGGTACGGGCTCTACCGTTCTCAACGGTCCATACATGTTCTGTGCGGCATAACGAGTCAGGACAACGGGCAGCGGCGCATTGAGTTTTGCGGGCCTCCGGCTTTCTGCATTTGCCTCTGCCGACGACTGACGGCCGGCACTGTCCCCATCACTGCTGACCGTCTGTTTATCGGTCGCCGAAGCGGTAGCCACTTCTCCGTCGTAGACAATTTTGACAGGTTCCCGCGTGGTTTTACCGGGGGCAGCAGAAACATCAAGTAGAAGTATTTCCCCGTTTTCCTTGTTCTGAAGCTCCAGTCTCGTCACCGGAAAGGCTTCTTTCGCATCGAGATAAACTACACCTCCGGAGCTTTGAATACGCAGCTTGTCGTTGAGTGCGGGCGGAAACCCCACTCGCACGTTTTTGTTTACAAAAACGATTCGCTCCTGCCCTACAGTCAGGGGAATCTGCAAAGGTATCCGTTCCCATTTCATAAGCTCAACAGCACGAGCTCCGGCTGAGACCAGTACCAGGGTCAGCAGGATCACTGAGAATTTTTTCAATTGAATGCTCCCGACTTTTGTTCTGGCTCAGGCAAGGAGATCGCCTCAAGTCTTTGTGGCGCGCTGTCATAGCAGTCCAGTGCCAGTCCAAACGGATTTCGCTCTGGGTCGCCTTCCCAGCGAACCACTTTCATTGGATAACGCGCCAGGGCACGCTTAACGGGTTCGGTATGGAAATATTCGTCAGCTACCAGGTCCAGCCGTACCACCCAATGATCTTCATCAATGATGGTCACGCTGCGGTTGCTGTAACCACGACGGGGGATTTCGTATACCACGCGTACACGATCGCGCAGCTCGTCATTATTTTTGCGCATCTCGGCGTCCTTATTGAGAAAATCCTGACAGGACGGCGTCAAATACGGGCTCATTTGGGCAATTTTGGCTGTGTAGTCAGCTTCCCCATTTTTCGGCCAGGAATTCAGTTGCTGAAAAATGTAAAAAGCAAAACTGTAAACCGTAGATGGCGGGACCTCCCACCATTTTCGAGTGCTGCCGGAACGCAGGTCGGGTGGGTTGTGAATTGTCAGTTCCGAGGGCGCTCGCATCCATCCCAGACTGGTGACGAACAGCCCCAGAGCCAGCAAAACACAAGCGATACGTAGCGAAATAATATGATTATCGCGGGCGGTTATACCGTTACGAAAACGACTCATACTTTCCCTCCGCGCATCAACGGAACAGGTTTCGTTCGTTTAAGTTCCCACGCCCTGCTATCCAGAATCATGGTTCGGGACATACGTGCACGGCAGCGCAATTCCTCCAGACGTTGCCAGATATAATTTTCTGGCTTACCGCGCTTGTAGCTGGCAATCCAGTTGCCGCCAAAAAAAATAACCAACAGCGGCATCAGCAGCATGCACGTCGGAAAAGCCAGCCATCCCACAAAAGGAACCACAGCTAACGGTATTGCCAGCGGGATGCCGGCAATAACACCGATGACGGCCGCCAGCACAAACTCCCCGGATGTGAACCCTTTCCAGACCACGGGGGGGTTGTTCAGTCTGTCAGGAAGGAAATCAATGACGGCCATAAGGGCTCCTTACAGGATGTCTGAAGCTTTAGTTGCGAGGTAAATAACCAAAAGGATGAGGATGATGCCGACAACCAGATAGACCAGGAACTGAGTCCATTCCCCCTTACCACGACGGATATCGTGAAATGCGGTAATCACGGCATGTGCGACGGCAAAAAAAGCACCAACACAAACAAGAAGCCCTAACGCAAGTGCCCCCATTTTGATGTAGCCCATAACGGTGTTATAGGTTCCACCACCGCCTCCAGATGTTGGCTGTTCAACAGCTGGCAGGTCTGCCATAGCCTGACTTGCAGTTAAGAGACCGGTAAGCAACAAATATCCCGCGCGGGAATAGGCAGAATGAAAATGCCTGAAGAAAGTGAATTTCATTGAGTTATCCTTTCAGTGGAAAAACAGAAACAGGGTCAGCAGATAAAGCACAATCAGTCGAATTAGCAGCTCATTGAATTGCCTGAACGTTACTGATTTACTGACCAGGCCACGGTAGGCCTGCACCAGTGCCCATGCGCTGAAAAGGAGAACGGCGATGGCGAGCGTACTGAGGATCAAGAGATTAAGTTGGCCGGGCGTGAGGCTGCTTCCGGTGCCTGCACTCCACCCATTTAGCTGAGAGCCATTCATCGCCATGAGGGCTCCTCAGCACGGTACTGCCCGGTGACTAAAGTTGAGGGTGCTGTTGGCTGCGCGCGCGACGGCTCGAGATAAGTGGATATGCCCTGCCTCATCGTTGAGATGTCACGGGTTGCCTGCTGATAGTCGAAATAAAAGCGAGCGTCCTGATTCTGATTGGCTACAACTCGGGCGCGATCAAGGCCAGCCTGAACCTGATCCAGCTGGCGCATCACGAGTGCCAGCTCATCTTTTTCTGACGCCTGGCAGGTCAGCACCGGCAGAACGGGCAATAACATTGCCAGGATGATTGTGGTGTGACGCATTTGCGACTCTCCCTAATAACTTGTCGTCGGGAGATTGACGCAAACAGGACATGCTGGCAGCAGGAAAATATTTATGAAGGTCAGAAAATTAAATGCCACAAAGTGAGCTGGTTAATACAGATGGACCTTCAAAAAAAAGCCCGCGACATCGAGCGGGCTCCGGGGAATTCCCGAAACAGCTACTTCCTGGGCTATAGGTATTTTTTAAAGGACGCCGTGACGATGGCCAGAACACCGCCAAGTAATAATGCTGATGGCAGCAACAGGAGATTTGGCCAGACAGCAGTCGGCCAGGCCAGATACAACATGCAGGGGCCGTAAAGTGCGGGTTTAATAAAACGTTTGGCGTGATGGTAGACAAAGCTCGATTCATATCCAGCTCCGTAACGACGCAAATCTCGACGGACCAGCCCTTCAACTATGCCGGTGATAATCACCAGGCCGAACAGCGGCAGACTCAGGAAAAGGATCATCACCCTGATGAAGAAAATCAGAGTTACCCAGAGCGTAGCTTGCAGGTACTCCCCAAGCCAGCCGATTAGTGAGTCACCGAACCGGTTTATCGTTGGGATAACTCCAGTCCCCTTCTGACCAGTTTCCCTGAATGATTGAAGCCAATGGCTGAATCCGCTATCGACAAACAACCAGTTCCAGGCGGTATGTACCCACCGCGAAATCGTCTCAACCGGCGCTGCCATCAGTAAACTCCGCGTGTACCCTTCCGACAACCAGTGGCTTTCGGCAACCATCACCAGGTAGCTGTGTGAAGCACCTTCGTCAGGCCAGAGTAAGGCAATGCAGGCATATTCGATCAGCAGGCTAACCAGAAGCGACCCCAGCAGAATGCCAATTAAACTGACAGGCAAATCCCAGAGCAACATGCCGAATGGTCCGGATTGTTTCTGTCGGGATGGCGAACTGCGATTGGCAGTATCTCTGTCATGCTGAGACATTTTGCCCCCCCGGATATGCCGTATCACCGCCTGTCCACCAGGTTTCTCCAGTTCGGTAGTTCTGCTCCATATTGTCAGCCAGCTGCTTCAGGCTCGCTGGCATGTAAGGATCGTCGTTATCAGCCGGCAACGGCATCCTGATTTTCCACAGGCGCCCTCCTTCAAGCAGGGCAAATGCCTGCCCTTTCGGCAGGTTGATAACGTCGGAAGGGTTGAGCATCGGGACTTTAACCAGACTGACCTGGTCCTGAACGTTACTGTTAAAATCAGTACCCTCTCCCGGCCGGGATACGTCAGTGACACCAGACGTAAGGGTTTTCTGGTAGACGTCAACTTCCGGTAATTGGTCGGTCAGGAGCATGGCAGTGTTTTTTTCACGCACACGGAGCATTATCAATGAGTTGAAGTTCCCCACTACCTGATTCGCTTTAGCACTGCTGCCTATACGGGCCTCGATGTCCGAAAGAGTCTGCGTGTAGGCAGTCACCTGGAAGCCCGCACCACCCCCTTTGTTGATGAGAGGAATAAACTCATCACCCATTAACTCGTTAAACTCGTCACAGTGAAGATTTATCGCCACTTTCGAACTTTTTCTGCCATCCTCATCACCGAGACCAAATTTATAGATGTGTCCACCTTCGGAAACGAGATCAGCGAACATGCTGTTGCCGACAGCTGCTGCGACAACAGGGTCGGATAGTGCATCGAGGCCGATATAAACCACGCCGCGCGATTTGATAATGTTATGCCAGTCCAGGATCGGTCTCGGATCGTTCAGGTCCGTATAATCAGGTGCCAGCAATGCGGCCGTTTTACCAGTTGTAAGCTTTTCAAGCAGCGGCAGCAGTGACGCAACAATTTTGTCGAAATACGTTCGATCATATTGCACAGCGCTACGTAGCCCATCCAGCACCGGGTCCCACAGTTTTTTTCCTTCTTCGCTGGCCAGTACCTGTTCAATAGCCCAGATATTCATGCCATTAGGCCTGCCCTGCATGTGACGCGGCAGATCCTTCTCGCTTATACCGCTACCTAACAGCGCTTCGACTGTACTCCGCAACTGTGGTGCCTTTTCACTCAGCATATCCTCAACATAGGTTTCGTACAGTTCACCTATGTTTGTCACGTAACGCAGTATGAGACCGTAATCAGGACGCTGGCCAAGTGCGACCAGCGCGCGGGTAATAATATTGACAAATCGCCAGGCAAATTCCCGAAATGCAGCAGAATTGCCCTCTCCGGAGAGCTGTCCTGCCACACGTGATGCTACTTCCGAGATACGACTGAACCGTCCAACTGCATTGTAGCGAGCGCTTATATCTGGCCATCCGAGGTGGAACACCCAGAAGTTATCCTGACGACCAGCACGGTGTGCCTCGGCATACATTCGCCTCAACAGATCGGCATCTCCTTTCGGGTCAAACACGATGACAACTTCATGCTCGCCTGCAGCGTTTTTACGGCGAATATCCTGTGTGATAAGTAACTCAGCAAGCCGGGTTTTACCGACTCGTGTGGTGCCGATAACCAGTGTATGCCCTACACGTTCTCCGAGATCATAGGTGACCGTAGTTTCATCCAGTTCCACACCATGGTAAATGGGGCTTCCTCCTACAGGGGGCAACGGGCGAAACGGGTTGAGCGCCGAATCAGTTCGTGTCAGCCTGCACAACCACGGCAAGCTGTACTCCATCTTTTTTTCCAGATCGCGTGCCAGGCGATAAATAACAGAAGGTTGTACGTAGACCTCACACTCCGGACGCCTCGCTTCCAGAAGACGCTGCGTATGGCGGGGAGACCACTGGAAGCCCTTGCCAAGGAACAAGTGCCGCTGGCTGACGGGGATCTGCTCGCTGGTCAGTACATATCGGGGCAAACGGCGAATGTTTTGGCGGTAACGGAGTATTTTCATCCCCTCAGATGTACGCTTCAGCGCCAGTACACCAAACCCCGCGGCGGTCACCCAACTGACCGATGGTGCGAGCGCGACAGCCCAGGGGGCCGTAAGGCAAATAAAGGTTGCGCTACCCGCCGCCGCAGCGGAATACAGTTCAACCGCCGGGCGAAGGAGGGATTCCATTACGTACTTGTCGCTCATATAAAAGCCCACCCCTGGAACGGAGCAAAAGTTTTACCATTGAGTTTGAGGAATAAACGAACAGAATCTGTGGCCTTGCGGAATACGGCATGAAATAAATAAAAGAAAAGAAATAACCCAAACATCAGCAAAGAAATCATTACAGACCGGAATATGAAAATCCGGAAAGAAACCAAAAGCCACACCGAACCAATAAACGGTAATTTTGATGTGAAAAACTTCATCTGTATTGCCTCTTTTTTAATGGCCGGAGAACATGTTCAACGGATTCACCAGACAGCAGTAGCAAAAGGGAAGACCCGCTTATGAGCAAAATTTCCGGGTAATCACTGAAATACTTAAAACTGATAAAACCTGTTCGTCCTGTGTGTACGAACAGACCTCTGCATTTTTCTTGTCGGACTAACTCACCAAACTGACGGACATGTTCAGGACGAACAGCACTGGCAAATCGTTTAGCCTGGACAAGCCACCTTTCCTGACCAATCCAGAACTGACCATCAATACCACCATCACCGCTGTAACTCGGATTACGCCTGACCGGTATTCCTCGCCGCTCTATGGCGGTCAGAATCATCTCCTCGAAAACATAGGGATTAATCTTCCGTAAATATAAAACCTGCTGCCCCGCTTTCAGCTCAGGCAGTTTTAGCAACACCCTGTTAGCCGTCTGTCGATTGCGCTGATGTCTGCGGACACGGGCACTTCTTGTATTACACCGCAGCCAAAAAGCTGTGAGTGAAATGAAAGCCAATAATATGAAAACCACGGTGGTCATTGCGCTAATCCATCAGCGGTAATCAGGACAGGGTAATGCGTCAGTTTCAATCGCTGTGCCAAATCACCGCCGCGGACAGGGACCATCTCAGTACCTGGCAAGAGTCCTCTAAGCGTGTTGAGCGCACTTTCAGTCGTAACATTCACTACCATTCCTGTGGCACCCATCCCTTTCAGTTCAGCACCACGCTGCCGCAACCAGGCTCGGGAAATATCATCATCGCCAATCACAAAAACAGGAGGCAAACCGGGTAACTGCAGTGGGCGTGACGTCACCTTTCCGGGTGTCATTTCAGGTGTATTAACGGGCAACATATCGGAAATAGACAGCGATGACGGAGGTCCAGGCAAGGAGGAAACATCGGATAAATGCGACTCTTCACCTGAATTAATCGCCTCGAATAATGGTCTGGTTGACTCCCCGCCCAGATCCCCGACCACTGTCAGCGAAGCAAAACAACTAAACGCTGCTGTAAGCAGTGATACACAAAAGATGCCATTGAAATATTTATCGATATTTTTTTTCATTGAGGTTCAACCCAGGTTAATGAGTGACTGGCCAGAGCAACCGGCTCCCCTTCAGGGACCTTAATATCAGGTGCGATCTGACTTAGCTTGCGGCGTACGATAGCCATATATTTTGCTGCCGGCTTACCACCGGCCGGGTGGTGATAACAGCCAGCAGCTTTAATCCAGCTTCCAGGCTGAGCGTCATAGCAGGCACGGAGAATTCGGGCCGCTGCACGAAGATTTGTGTAGGGATCAAAAGCATCACGAAAGGATGGGAAAAGATGCCCGTTCCACCCAAGATTGACCTGAGCTACACCGACATCGATACGCTTGAGAGGGTAGCGCTGCATAAATCCAAGAAGTGCCGCAAAGGCCTCCTCGCGGGTTTCAAAGTGGTATCCTTTCCCTGCTACATTAATAGTCCAGGGCCATGGTTTAGACCCCCATGCGGTTTTACGGGTGCTTTCGGCCATCGCCAGCGAGTAAAGCGATTCTGCCGGAACGCGCTCGGCAGCAGCAATGACCCGATAAGCCTGCGGGACTACCTGAACACTGCTATTTACATTCACGACCGCCAGGCAACCAGTGCTGACAAACCATAAACAGCAAGCCAGTTTCAGAACGCGGCAATTTGCCATCCCTCTTCTCCCTGCTGCAAAATAACTGGCATCTGACCTTGCCCATAGCGCTGCCACAAACCGCGATCATGATTTAGGGTAATTTGCCGATTACGCACTTTTTCGACTGGTATGCCATGGCTTATTGCCCATGATCTGATTTTTTCGTCGCTCACGTCATTTCCGACAAGGTAAATATCTACCGGTCTGTTGTCGGCGATAACAGCAGCAAGCCGGGCATCACAGCGTGAACATGACTCTTTGACAAATAACGCCAGTCTTCCTTGTGTGTCATGAGCGATACCCGCGGCATTCCCCATATTCACGGCCAATGTTTCAGGATAAAGACGAAGCCAGGCAGTGTTTATTTCTCGTTGAAATGCGAGTTCTTTCTCGGTACGGGCGTATTCGTGTTTTACCCACAATTCAGCCAGCCGACGGCGCTCAGATGAATTATCTGTCTCGACGCCCAGGGCAGTGAGAGGATCAAGACCAGGGGACATAATGCCTCTGGCTCCTTTCATCAACGACTGATAGCGACTCCAGTCCTCATCTGAAAGCCCCCATTGTTGCCCCTGTTGCTGCGTCTGAACCTGGTTTGCTGATGATGCCTGCAGGGATGCTTGCTGACTCTGATTCGATTGAGTGGTAACTGTTGATGCCGCCACACACAGCGGCAAGGAAAGTACACCTGCCATCAAAATTCTTCTCATCTGATGCTTCATATGTCTGGTCTCTTATTGAACCTGTAAACTCTGTTGGGCACCGTTCACGCTGAAAACAGCGGTACCACTGTCCTGGATAGAACGAAGCGTCCACCCCAGCATCCCGTCTCCCGGTGAAAGCAACCGCATATCTGATATTTGGGAATTTCCACGGGGGATGACGACTGCGAACATCTGCCCGCCGCGCCGCTCAATGCCGGTCAGTACAAACGGTGCTTCAACAGCTGCGCGCCTGACTGACCGCTCAGGCTTTTTTACGATCTGGCCTGTCCCGGATTTTGAAGGTGTTTTGCTCTTAGTGACTGGTTGCTGGTTCTGCTTCGATTCTTTCTGAGAAGTGTTGCTTTCAGCTTTGCTCAGCCCGGCAACTCGCGATTCAACCTGTGACAACCGTGAGTTAATGTCATCAATACGTTCAGAGTGTTCGTCTATCGCGGTACGCCGCGCCAGGGCTTCTGAGGAAAGTTTGTTAATGCTTACTGTTAATTTTGAATGTTCCCCTTGGAAATCAGCTAACTGGTTTTGTACTGATTCAAGCCCTGATGAGACAGACTCGAGCTGCTTCTCGTGTTTCCGGCTTTGAGCTTCGAGCGAAGTAACCGAACCAGACAACTGGCTCATCTGACCGCTGCGAAAAGCGGCATCCAGGGAGTTCACCCGAATACTCAGGTCAGAGATTTGCTGTGCCATGATCACAATCGTGGCCACAGAACCAACAAGAGAAACAATGAGGAATCCCAGACCTCCAATCCGGACTATTTTTTTCAGGTTAATGGGAACCAACCGGCGAGCCTCTGGCTCAGCAGGCACAACTTTCGAAGAAGTAACCTCTGGATTTTCAGGTATAACTTCTTCCGGGACGACTTGACTGACTGACATTTCAAAATCCTTATAGCTGCGCAGAACAGCCATAAGGTGCAAAAAACGTCATTCTATGGCGATGATTAACTCATCTGCCATTTCTGAAGTTTTTTTCGGCGGGGAAACCAGGCCGGAGGGGATCATCTGGAAAGGCCACTATCATAATAGCGCTGTCTAAAAACGTCCTTGTTTTAGATGTGTTTGAATCCAGGGTTCGCAAAATTTCAGAGCGGATTAATGAGCACACGAGTTGGGTCATTAGCTTTGATATTGCCTGGTGGAGGGAGTCGTTCTCCAGAACGAGCAGCAAGAGCCTGAATTCTGAGAAGCTCAAAAGAGGCTTTCTGGATAACGTCTTCCTTTGTTTGCGCTTCAAGTGAAGGATGTTCAAGATCAGGGAAGCGTAAAACAATACCGTTATTGCTGCTCTCAAGTTCAGCAGGATACGGAACAAAGATCGCCGCCAGTTTCTGCGCCTGTCGTTTACGTATATCAAGTTTACTAACCAGCTGCGTCGCACGAAGGTGGGTATAGCGTTTTAGCATCGTCAGGCTCTTGTGTCCTGATATCGCTGCAATTTCCATAACATTCAGTGTTCCGAGCTCAAAGAGACGGCTTATAGCTTCGTGTCGTAGATCATGAAAATGCAAATCGACAATGCCTAAAGCCTGTATAACTTCTCGCCAGGCGCTTTTAAACCCATTGGATGTATAACTGAAAACAGGTCCGGATAGAGGGCCGGAATACTCTCTTAATACTTTTCTTGCTTTAAACGACAACGGAACATCCCGTACGCTCCCATTTTTAGTGAGAGGCAAATGAGCGATGCCAATGTGCAGGTCTATATTCTCCCAGCGAAGTGAGAGGATCTCCCCCTGACGCATAGCCGTTTCAAGGGCCAAATGAAAAATGGCTGCCAACTCGATATTTCGTTTTGCCAGCGCCCTGCCAATCTTTCGCTCCTCCTGAGATGTCAATCTTCGGGTTCGCCCTTTGGAGGCCGGTGGTTTTCGTACATGCTCAACAGGGTTATGAGTACATGTTCCCCATTCAATTCGAGCAAGGTTATAAAGGGCAGATAGCAACGCAAGTTCAAGTCGGACACTTGCAGGGCTATTAGTTCGCCCCGTTTTACCACTTACTTCAGAGAGTCGCTGATCACGGTATTCTGCAATATCAACCGAAGTAATCTCATGCATGTATCGCCTGGCAAGAGCTGAACGCTTTATAACATTTATCCGATAAAACTCCTGTAGATGGCCCCGCTTTTGCACAGATGCACAACCGTAATATTTATCAAGAGCTACACCCAGCTCCATTTTCTTAATTCGCTGTCTGAGTTGCATCGCATATTCCTAAAAAGATTAGAAATATATCACATACCACTGTCAATCCGGTGTGTGGCAAGGCAATGCTGAAATCGGTGATTTGTTCTTCTCTCCTGATATCAGCTCCGGTCAATCACGTAATATTGGGCAACATAAATATTGTGCATTGTCTCAGGCGCGATTCGATTACAACAATTACCGAGCGTGCGTTTTGGTTAGAAACGCAAATGGCACATGGACGTTGTCGGCTCCAAAGGTTGGTAATGGGCAAGCAAATTGCGTTGCCGTGTGTTTCTGACAACTGACTGTCAATCCGGTGTGTGGAAAAACTCTAACTTAGGAGCATTTCAGCGCATTTATGGAAACAGTGCATGTGGTGAACACGGAGTATCTCAAGCTATTTGCCCTAATGGTTTAAGAGTCATTTCTGGCGGCTGGACTTTATCTGGATGGACAGGGAATGATGGGAGAAACGCCCCTGATTCAAGTCAGCCGGTAAACGAAACTACTTGGCAGATAATAACTGGGGGGGGAAATAGCGGCGGCCAGTGTCTCCGCGCGGTCGCTTATTGTTCAGTTAACTAACTGTCAATCCGGTGTGTGGGCAGGAAGCAATTTCAAGGCTACCACAAGGATTAATACTGGGTATGACGTGATATCAGTTAGCTGTGCCAGTAACGAGAAACTGACCGGAGGAGGAGCTCAATGTAACCCGAATAGTAAGGAGCGACTTAAATGGTCAAATCCGAATGGAAATTCTTGGAGCGCAGCATGTCCGGGAGAGAACCTAACTGTGTTCGCTATATGTGCCAGTAATTAACCTGTCAATCCGGTGTGTGGGTATCTGGCGGAAACTACAGCGGGAATTATTCTTCACTTGGCTCATTTGTGTCAGCTTACACAGCTATCAATACCACCGGTAAGCCCATGACAGTATATGCATCTGGGGGAGTATCCACAGTGAACCGGCACGTCGAGGATGGTGACAATTGCAGAAACACATGGGCTTTGTCAGGTAGTGTTGATGGGCGCGTTATCACCGCCGCAGGTACAGCTAATTCAAGCTGGAGTAAGTCGGGTACGATTAATTTTATCGTACCGGCAGGCTCTTCCTTCACTGTTATGTCTAGCCCGTTACCCTCTTATGGATGCTCTCCAGGGAGTTTTAGCCTTGCTATATACTCATAATCTATGGGAGCTATACCGTCAGAATCGTACTGAAGAAATGCGCAGTAGACTGATTTCCATCCGGCGTGTGCGCAGGCACATCAAAGCTATTGAGTTCACTACACACCGGATTTGGCGTCTAATTAGTGGCGCAGTTTGCTATAGCCTGGAAGCACGCAGCACCTTTTGAATTGTTCGGTAAAACGATGTAAAACCGGTCATTTACAGGATCAAGAGCCATTGAATCGGGTGAGTTATGGTTGGAACCATCAGACCAACTTTTTAAAGCGTAAGAACCACCTATAGCCACTGTACCGGACGGACAATAAGCAGATGCAACTGCGTTGTTGGCGCAGGTGGTTTCGCCAAAAACGGTTTGCATTTTGATTTTTGATGCGGCTGCCCACACACCGGATTGACAGTCAAATTCCGGCACCAGGTAGATTTAAGCAAGTGACAGTGATTGTCCCTCCTGATTCGTAATCACCCCATCGCGTATTGGTAACAAACCAGCGATTTGAACTATCTGCATATACCTTCTGAAATCCACCAAAAGGTGAACCATTTAAGTTCGTCCATGAGCAATAAGCATGGATTCCAATATCACTGTTAGTGACATTTTTCCCCACATCGAAAGCCTGTATCGAGAACTTGTTTTGGAATGATTTCCACACACCGGATTGACAGTCAAATTCCCGCCCCCGGAAGGTTAAGACAAGTAACCGAAACCGAAGAGCCAGTTTGGTATCCATTATAAGGGGTATTGGTGACTCTCCAGCCATTGTTCCCGTCGCTATAGACCTTTTGAGTTCCTCCCAACGGGGCGCTGAAAAGATATGTCCAGGAGCAGTACGCATGTATTCCGATATACTGATCAATAACATTTTGTCCGATGTTATAGACCTGTGTGGTGAACTTGACCTGGCCCGATCTCCACGCACCGGATTGACAGGTTTATTTAATTGCTAATGCACGCCACGCAATGTTGTTGCTGCGGCTTGAATCTTTGTTTTTTACGCAAACGCGAAATTCGCTTCCATTTGTGACAGTAAAGTAAGCAGAGGTTACTCCAGCATTAGCTAGAGAACTAAGATCAGATACACTTCCTGTAAGCGATAGAACTTGGCTTACCGGTACCGGAAATCCGCTGTTGACACAGCTATCGTCGCCTATACCGTATATGGTTCCGAACATTTCTACATGTGAACCATAGTCAATATATCCTGGGTGAACAGTAGAATTTTCATGTCCTCGCCACGCACCGGATTGACAGTTAGCTAAATGGGCAGCAAAACGCATCGACATGCTCATCATCAACATAGGATGGAATCTGAAACCAACGGACAGATTGAACTATCCATCCCGCAGGGCATGAAGTCGTTTTATAACCGCCAATGTCATCATTGGCATTTGGAGCGGAAACCCATTTACAGGAAGAATTATTGATTTTTCCGGCTCCAGTCCACGCACCGGATTGACAGGAAAGTATGGCTCCAGTGGCGTCGCGGCTTACAAGGCCGTTTGGTGAACAAACTGCGCCAGCAGTATTGACTCCGTCGAGCTGCAAAACTTCTCCTGTAGAAAGTCTTCCATCAGCCCGCACACTTCCACCACGAACCTGACCGCTTGTATAAATATTCTTATTATTTATGACTCTAACCCAGTCATTATCTGACATATAAAAACCGCCGCCATACGTTTCATTTAGCCATCCCTTACTCCCTCGAGTTATGAACCAGCCATTATTTGAACGTATGTCGTTGTTAGCCGTTATTGTATTTCCTGCGGTGACGTTTGAACCGGCAGTAACATTCTGTCCTGTAACAGTTCCATTCGCAGTTATATTTCCAGTGGCCGCCACATCGCCACTGAAATTACCCGTTACGGCATTAATCGTGCCTGCGTTATTAAGATTGTTACCTCCCATATCAATACTGGTATGCATCGTGTTGAGGTCTGGCTTGCCGGTTACCGAAAAACGATAAAGGCGATCATTTTCACCGCGAGCAGCGCCCAGTTCATCTGTGGTCAGTAAAGCCGCAATATGTCCCTGAGTTGTACTTATCCCAAACTGTGAAAGAGGAATAGTCCAGCTGCCCATAGCGCCGGTAGCAGTTCCTGATGTCCATATATAGCCGCCCATACCAGAGGTGATATCCATTGATATCTGGCGCAGTGCGAGAAAAGGCAGTGCCGCGCCGTTTTGAGTGTAAACCAGTGCCTGCAGCTGATCTGTATTAGTGGCATTACGAACAACAGCAGCCAGGTAAGCCTGTCCGTCTACTGTCGTCTCGCTGAACCCCTGCTCCAGAAATCCGGTGTTTTTCAGCATAGCTGGTGTAACCGTAACCGGGGTCGTGGTGGTGGCACTTGAAAGCAAAGTATCGTAATAACGGCCAGTGTAGCTCTTCACAGCTTGTGTGAAGCGAGATACCTGTGACGCGGTATTCAGCCAGGTCCGTTTTTGCATCCAGTCACTGATAAGGGTAAAGCCCCAGACGCTGACCACCAGGAGAATAATCAATGAAGCACCAGTGCTGAGGATAGCCCAGCCCCGGTCAGTCGTTTTATATGTGAACACAGGCATCACCATGTAATAAGCGGTTGATACAATTTAAACAGGGTCACAGAAATCGCGCCGGCGCACAGCCAGGGTCCCATCGGCCCTCCTTCAGTTATGCGACGAACAGATATCTGCCAGAGCACAAAGAGCACCACGCCGATCAGCAGAGCATAAAGCCCCTCTCGCCCTCCCAACCAGGCCGCAATAGCACCGGCCAACCAGACATCGCCAAGCCCCAGACACTCACGGGCATGAATCCTAAAGGTGACATAACGCCAGACGCCAAAAATCACCAGCGCAGTGGTAGCTGTGAGGAAGTGCCCTATAAAGCCGGGAGCGATAAGAGCGGAAACAAGACCGGCAATAAGACACCTTATCGTCAATTCTCGGGGCAGAAATCCTGTGAACGCATCGGTAAGCGTCAACCTGAAAAGAAAGAGGCAGAACAACAGAGACATCAGTCGCTCCAGTAGCGGCACAGGGGACAGCATCATGCCAGTTGCCGCTGTAGCGTAAAGCCAGATGAAGCCGGTGGATGCAGGGGCGAAAAAAACAGCAAACCATTCCTGATCATCATCCAATATCATCAGGCTGAGACGAACCAGGCTCCTCATAAAACTGAATAAGCTGAGGCATAGAGGAAAAATGATAATGACAGTTGGCCAGGGCATACTCAGCGTCAGCAGTGTCACAGTTTTATTCCCCGTTCATTAAGTAAAAGCCGACGATAAATGGCATAAATCCGGTTGGCATAGGACTCGCGAGTTTCATGCCGGTCCTTACGAAAACCTGCGTTATAAGAGCCAAGACAGTTCCAGCTTATGCCGCATACCTGAAAATGCTTCGCCAGTATCCAGGTACCTATCTGAACGTTGAGGCACGGACGGTTCAGGAGGTCCTGTGAGCTGCGAATGTAACCCTGCGCTATCAGCGAAGCGATATGCGATGAATTGACCTGCATCAGTCCATAATCGGTACTGAGTGCCTGCCCGGTCTTTTTGTCACGATTAATATTTGTGACATCCGGTCGCAGGCTGCTTTCACCTATGGCTATTGCCTTAACCAGTAGCGGGTCAATGTGGTATTTAGCGCCCGCCGATTCAAAGCAGAATGCATCCACCCGTGGGCAAACCAAAATCAGCAGCAGAAAAGCGGACAGGCGCAGCATGTCATCAGCCGTTATGGGTGAAGACCAGTGTATTGTTACCTGTCATTCCGCTGTCTGATGAGCAGGTTTTGCCTGCCTCTTCTGCACTGACCAGACCGTCACTGTAATCAGTACTGTTAATGGTGATAGCACTGAATGCTCCACCGGAACCGAGCTGTGTAGTGATAGAGATGCAGTCTGCCTGCGGAACTTTCTGCGTTGTAACTGAAAATCCATTGTTAAATCCATTCGATGCCACAGGAGCCAGAACGACCTGACCACCATAACCGTTCCACATCGTAGCGGTACCGGAACTGGCTGTTCCCTGGATAGTCCAGCCAGCCTTTGGTGCGCCCCCCTGCTGGATAAGCGTTCCCGTCATAGTTGTACCGCTCGTAAAGTTATATCCCCCCTGCGCCTGCTTAAGCGACTGCGCGTTTGTCACGACGGTCTGGAGATTTGAAACCTCAACGGCAACGGACTTTTTCCCCCAAAGACTCCAGACCAGAGCACCAACCAGAGCCAGTACGATAATCGTCCCGATCGCAATGGTACCGTGTTCAAGAATGCCCCAGCCCCGGTCAGGCTGATGTTGGCGATGTGGTAATGTCTGAGCTGACATGGCGGTTCCTTAATGTAAGTTGAAAGTGTTCATGTCCTGAATCTGCATCACCATCATCAGGATGAGTAAGAAGAAACTCATAATCAGAACGAGAGAAAAGAGTTTGGTGGCATTCGCCCGACGCGCGACGCGCGCGAGCGCCTGCTCCAGCCAGCGGTCCGCATAATTGGTGATGAGCGAAGCAGCACCATCCCCCTTATCCAGAAGAGAGAGATAGTTCACAGCCTCACGGCTCGGAAAATCATATCCGCTGTTACGCAGAGCTCTGCCAAGTGAATCGCCTTCACTCATGCACTCCATCGCGGCCTCGATGCGTTCCTGCAGCCAGGGCGGTGCAAAACCGTTAAGGATCTGCAAAGCTTTGAGTTCCTGGACACCCGAACCAAGAAGCGCGCCAATATTCATAAGAAATACAGCTCCCTGCAGGTCTTTATAAACAGACCATGGTAGTAACCAGTCAGCACAGCGCCTGAGACGGCCGCGCCAGCGGGGCAGCGACCAGAAAGACAGCAGCACAAGCCCTGCGGCTGTAGCGGCAGAAGCAACACCCCACTCGGAACTCCACTTCGCTACTCCATTCATAAACCCGAGTGCACCGGTCCAGCGAGCTGGATCGGACATTTTGCTCATGGTGGGAACAAGTGCGAGATTGTTGGCCAGTAGTAGCCCCGTACTCAGGATGGCAAGCGCGGCAGGAAATACTGAGGCAAAAATTACCTGCCCAAGAATTCGCCGACGGGCAACAATCAACTTATCAGCCTGCATCAGCGCGGCAGGAATATTACCGGTTTCCATCCCGGCGCTGATAAGCGCGGCCTCTTCGTAAGGTGCCCAGGCAGCCAGAACATCCTGCAGCGCGCGGCCAGGACGGTTGTCGTTCACACCCTCGATGCAGTCCTGAACAAGTTCATAATAAGGATGCCAGCGCCTGCCAAAATCAGTATGTACATCGCCGATCATGGTCAGCGCGTCTTTCAGGGCCTTACGGTTTTCAAGAAGAAAGCGCAGCGTTTCGTAAAATGGCTGGCGGTATTTCCCAGTAAAAGTGGCTCTGACAAGCCGGTAGCGAATCCTTTCAGGGAACGACATTTCCCGGGATGGATAAAAATGGCTGTCACTTTCCATCAGGCACCTCACAATCCATGATGTCATCCTCATCCAGCGGACAGATGAGATCGCCTTCCAGCGGATCAACAAGACCCTCTGCCAGATAACGCAACAGATGCATGCGGCGAGTAATCCCACCCTGGTTTACCCAGTACTTTCTGGCAACTGAAGGCCCATGTGAAAGCCAAAGTTGCATCAGGCGAGCATCTGTCCGGACAACTTCGGCAATAGCTGTTCGCCCTGTAACGCCACGACTGATAATGCGTCCGGTCAGTGGTACCGTTTTCCGGCAGTGTTCACATCCCTCATAGTTGCGGAAGAAGAGATTTTTCGGTTCGCACAAGCCCGCGACAGAACAATATTTTTCGAGACGCGCGCGGGTTTCTTCATCAAGCTCAGGGACTTTGACTTCCCACGGTACCCGGCAGTGTTCACACAACAGCGGCACCAGACGCTGGCCAATCAGGCCAGTGATGAGTGCAGCATCCGCCAGAAGGTGGCGATCAATACCGAAATGCTCCATACGACGCAGGGAGCCGATAGGGCTCTGGGTGTGCAGGGTCGACAGCACCAGGTGGCCGGTTTCACTGGCGAAAATGGCGGCGAGAAGGGAATACAGGTCACGGATCTCACCGTTCAGGATGGCATCCGGATCGAGACGAAGTGCAGAGGCGTTTCCGTTACTCCAGGCGCGGCTGATGGCCTCCGGTGAATTGTCTTCCGGCATAACGGGGGTCTGAATACCACCCGGAATACGCCCCTCGGGCGGGTTTTCCAGCGTGAGCAGGCGCTTTTTACCGCCGGTCAGTTTCAGCCAGATATCACTGAACACGCGCAACGTGGCGCTCTTCCCTGAACCAGTAGGCCCGGTCAGCAGCGTCATGCCTTCCGGCATACGCAGGATCTGCAGGATGAGCTTAATCTGCTCAGGCAAAAAACCCAGTTGCGGCAGCGTCGGTATATTGTCCCCGTCATCCGGGATCAGACGCATGACCACTATCAGCCCATCCGGAGTAGGACGGTGTTCGTAGCGGGCGCCATAGAGGCCGGCGCGGCGGGCGAACTTTGCATCGATGCGCCCTGACTGCTCACGACCGGCAAAGAATGACTGCTCGCGCACGTCGCACATGGAAAGATAAGATGTGGAGGCCAGCGTCATACCCTCCACATCTTTCACTTCATCCACCACCTCCAGCTCGCCGTGAATACGCAACTGAACGATGCAAATCTTGCGATCACCGCTTATTTCCATATGAATATCAGAGGCATTAAAGTCGTTACCCAGCCTCATATAGCTGATGACCTTATCCTGCGACACACTGACGTCACGGTTACTTAGATCCGCCTCGCTCACACCCTGGTTAAGCCCACGGCCCTGACGTTCTGCCACTTCACGCCGCCGGTTCAGTTCGCTGAGTGTAACAAACTCAGTTTTTGCATCAGCCCATGTCCGGGTGACATCCATAACCCAGCGCTGTATGCCAGGGTCTTTTCGCCGGTTGCCGTCGATGAGTAGCGTAACCCCTCCAGACGGATGCTGCTCGGCAAAGACAAAATCCATGATTTCTTTATCAGAAGACATCATCACCTCAAAATGAAAGTTCAGAATTGTCGCTGAGGCGTACGATCGTGGAGGTAACCTCCGTGACCCGCTTTGAGGTTCCGGGAAGCTGATCGCCTTTTGCTACTTCTGTGACTCCGCCATCCGGCAGAACAATGCGTGCACGCAACTGCGAGCCACGGCCGTAAATCTCCTGAAGGCGCACACCACCGGTCCGCTTTTCACCGACTGCACTGGCAGTCTGTTGTGAAGGAGCTGGCTGCGCCATAAGCGGCATGGCAGGCTGGGCGGCAGTAGACAGATAATTCCTGTCAGTACTCTGTCCGGACTGGCTTTCACGCAGCTGCTGCTCCAGACGCGCCGTCTGCACTTTCTGCTCCAGAATGAGGTTGCGCGCCTGAGCTGCTTCAAGTTCGCCAAGCGTAACGTTCGGCGGAAGCGCATCACTGGTTACGGTTGCCACTGCCTGCCCGCAGAACAGAGCGGACAGCAGCAGGCCCGTTCCCGCGGGATTAATTCTGCGCATAAATGCTCCCCTTCATGGTGTAGTCGAACTGCCCCTGCGGGCTCATGGTGATTGACACGCTGTTCAGGCGGAGCCCGGTCGCATCAAAATCCTGCAGCAGACGTTCAGGCTGCAAACGCGAGCTGACAGTAAAAGTGAATTCGCGCCAGTCCTGTACGGGCATGGTTTTCTCTTGTCCTGGCGCGACCGCTGGCGGTTTCACTTCACTGAACTTGACTTCCAGGTTGCGGCGCTGCAGGTGCGAAATGAAACGTATCAGTTGGGCATCCGCGCCAGGCAAGGCCTCGTCGGTATACTCACTTACGCTGTATTTCCGGAAGGGAATGAATACGTCGCCGTTTTTACCTCCTTCCTGAAGGTTGAAAACAGCAGAATGCCCAAGAAGCACCCTTGCGCGGTGGGAGAAATCCTCCACCGTCGCACCAGGTGTGGCGAGGTAACGCAAGCGCAGGCCTTCAGGGACACATTCACCGTCCGTAAAGCGCCAGCCAGCCACCGAGGCGAAAAGTGGTTCGCGTGTCAGCCAGCAATTACCAAGTAAAAGCGAAACTGGTGGCTGAGAGGCCCACGGATGCGGCGCTCGGGCTGGCGCAGCTGGCTTATCAGCAGACATCGCCATTCGGGCGCGAAACTCTGCCATTGCAGCAGCCTGTTCCGCTTTTTGCTGAACGTCGTCGTACCAGTAAATTCCTGCTGCTGCCACGAGTGTAATAAGCGCAGCAGGCATAATGAGAGACATCGTCGTCAGGCGCTTACCCAGGCGGCAACGCTTCAGTTGCGAACGGTTCAGCCTGTCAGTGAGCGAGGTTGCATCACAATTATCATCTGCGGTTGCAGCACAGCGCAGACCCGGTGTATCAGCATCGTTAAAACGCAGGAAGTTTTCTGCTGCTGATTCTATCTTCGCGCGTGAACCGGTCACATCACCCATGACAGAAAGTTGCCCACCGCTGGCTGCAAAGAAAACCCAGAGATCTTCGTTGTGGCTGAGACGGTATATCCCCCATGTATTTCCCCCTTCAGACAGCAGGAATGCTACTGCAAGAGAGTAAGGGCTCCGTCGCACACGCCCGGGGGAAACGACCCCCATCATTGATGCGTTACGCCTGCCGGCAACTACTACATGCGTGTCAGGTGAGGCTTTTCCCCGGAATCGCGTTAACAGTGCGCTCCGCTGCTGCTCCCAATGAAGTCCTGCCATCCAGTCGCGACGGTGGTGGGTGACTCGAATGCCGCTACGGAGTGAAGATTTTTTCTTTGATGACATGGATTACCTCAGCAGAACAGGGGTGATCATAATCACGAGCGTGTTACGACCGCGCGTACCGTTCTGGCCACCGCCCAGGATAAAGTTGTCGGGTGTGAATGTTCCCTGCTTGTTTGCAGAAAGGTTCTGTTGCTCAGATCCGGTTAATACCAGTGTCTGGCCTGAGCGCAGGTTAACTTTACGTGCCAGCCCCTGTGTCGAGGTATTCGGTATATCGTTACGGGTATTCCCGTCCCTACTGATAAATTTCTCTATCTGCGGTGGACTGGTATAGCTAAAAGCGAACTGCAGTTGCACGTCACCGTTTTCCTGGATGAACGGCAGCATGGTCATGAACAAACCGGTGGTGATTGTGGTTACGGTCTGTGAGGAAGTAACCCCGACGTTAGCTGTTGCAGTTGAACTGGAACTTGTCAGAACGCCCTGTTGGTTTGAGAGCTGATAAGCTACCGGCGTCAGATTTGCTGTTGGGTCGGTCTGGTTCAGCGCCATGCTGACGTTGCCCTGCTCGGAAAGCGCTTTAATCAGCAGGCTGGAGCCGGAAAATTTGGCGGCATTGCCTGTTGCCGTGTCGAGAATCGAAATGCCGGCACTGCCTGCTGAAGTCGAAGCATTGGCCATTGAACCGGTCAGAGTGGCGCCAAAATTGTGCAGGGATTTGTATACGAGCCCCCAGTCAAGACCCAGTTGCTCATTACGCGTCTGGTTGACGCTGACAATCTGTATGTTGAGCTGGACCTGCCTGCTTAGAACCTTATTCTGATACTCAATGTAACGACCAATACGATCCAGAACGTCCGGTGTGTCAGTAACACTCAACGTGCCAGTAGCTGCTGAAAGCCAGAAACGACCAGATTTTGGCGTCAGCATCTGCTCGATGGTTTTACGAATGTCGTCGTACAGGTCGCTGTTCATGCCATAATCGGTCTTCTGATTAGAGCTAATGTCTCCGCTCGTCCCCCCCGATGTGCCGCCACCGCTGCCCAGCTGATTGCCAGAGCCGGAGTTAATTGATGCGCTACTGTTTACTTTCGTATTCAGGATAACGAGCTGAAAAGTGCGGGTATCCTGTCGATAAAAATAAACTCCGTTTCCGTCACTGCGCCATGACAGCCCGTACCCGCTGGCTTCGACATCGAGCAGATCACGAACATCTCCCTGGAATTTAAGGCCACGCATGAGCGCCGGTGATGGCTGAACGGAGACGGGCTGAGCTGACGTAGCCCCCATCTGTGCCAGGGGAACCCGACCATTGTCATCCGGCGCCGGCAGTTGACCACTCATCTGAGAAGTTACCACGCTGCCGGTACTCACGTTGCTCAGCGCAGCAAATGCATCTGGTGTGATGGAGACTCGTATACCACATAGCGCAGTGATGCGCTGTCCCAGCTCAGGCAGTGAAATGCCGTCAGGACGATTAATCGTTATCTGACAGGGAGGCAGATTCTTTTCGTCCGGAGTGGAGACCACCGGCGTGACTGGCTGCAGGTTTACCCAGGGCTTATCCATCCAGACAACAGTTGGTTGTGATATGGACTGACGACTCTGCAACACTCGCTGAGCCGTATCGGCCTGCCCAACGGCTTCCTTGTCTATTTTGCTGATTTCATTCAGCGAACATGATGACAGCACAAACGCAGCGGTAAGTACTGTCAGGCAGAAAGGTATACGCGGCATCCGCAGCTCCCTGATTCTGTTAGTTAAGATAAACAATGCTGCCTTCCGTCACACCGGACGGCAGAGACAGGTTCATATCAGTGCCATCCGCCATCCGCAGATGACCGCCGCTTACGGTCAGGGCAAGCGCAGAAGTCACTGAGCGGGCGCGCAACGCGGCATAAACACCGTCTGTTTCAGGTACCCAGATCCACAGGCGACCGTTCTGAATAATGCTTTTGATGCGACTGTCTGGTAACGGCAGCATTCCAGTCAGTGCGGTTGATACGGGGCCATCTGTTATGGACCGCCCGTGACGCCAATTATTTACGACATCAGCAGTCCGAAGCATGTCTGCTGCAAGCTGTTCAGGCTGAGTCTGCTGCAGCGCAAGCCGTACATGCTCTGATGAGTGGTGCTGTGCATCACCGGCTATCAAGATGATGACAAGACAAAGCGCGAAAACTGGCAGCGCATATCCCATATCATTTCCCGTCCTGAATCGGCTTATCGTCCACGAATACCAGGCACTGAAGACGATTTGGTGCTGCATAGAGGGGTTTTTCTGCAGGGCGATATAACCTAAACAGCTGCACGATAATCGACTCGAAATTACCGCGCAGCGTAAATGGTACATCGATGCGGTAGTTCACAGGCGTTGGCCAGATAACTACCCAGGTAGGACTACTGCCACTCTCACAGCGAACCGATGTAGCCCATTGGATCAGAGTCTCTTTTAACGTAGTGCCTGCCTGCGCGGTCCAGGCCTGTCCGTCTGGTAACGAGGAAAGCAATGCTCCCGGAGTGAAAACAGTTTTTCCGCTGACCGGAGCAGTAGGAGAGATGACAGTGGACGGTGGATTACTGTTCTGAACCGTTCCACCTGGTTTCACTGCACCAGATGGAGTTAAAGGCACACCAAGTGCAGCTTTATTCAGAGGTGTTGACGCAACTGACAATGCTGACGGCGCAGGCGCAGGAGCCAACTCTGTTGATGGTTTTACCTTGCCAGATGTTAACTTAGCTGCGGGACCTGCCTGTGTTTTCTGCACCGGAACCGTAGATTTTTCCCCAGGCTCGCTGGCAGAGAACGGGTTACGAGGTGTTTTTGCTGTCGTTGCAACAGATAAAGGGGAAACAGCTTGAGAGGTAACTTTTGGTGTCCCTGGTGACAAAATGGAACTTTCTGGCCGAGCCGGAGGCAACGGATAGCTATTATTTCCAGTACCAGAAAGTCCCTTAGAACTGTTAAGTAGTGTGCCTGTAGAAGCAGATTTCCCTGTTCCATGACTTGCTACACTCGCCTGCAAGGGACCTGTTGTTGAGAGGGCAAGATGTCGATATTCATCACGCAGAACAAAACAAATTTCTCGATTCAGGTCATCTACGCGCATACGCCAGGCAGGCCCGGCGAGGATTTGTAAAGCATCTCCAAGCTTCACAGGTCCTATTGAACGCTGCACAGCCGGTAATGGTTTAACGAACAATTCAGAGAATACACCCGGTTCGCCTGAACACAGTGAATAACCTGATTCAAGCATCACGTATCGCATACCTTCCCCAATGGTATTCACCATCTGCAAAGGCATCCTGATATCGATAATCTGATTCAGTGGGTCACGCTGAGCATCTACAGGTCGCGTACTCGCAAGTATGTAACGATCGTATCGAACAACTTCAGGGGAACGGTTTTGATAAAGATCCTGAACACGGGGAGAGCCCTGAAGCCTGCTCATGGGTTCAGAGCGAGAACTAAAGTCTGTGCAGCCAGCGGCAAGCAGACAAAGCGTGATGGCCCCAAGCCGATAACGTGTCTGCAGGTTTATTTTTACCATCAGGAATCCCCAGGAGTTGTCCGAAACAAGTCGGATATTCTGGCGGGGATGCCTTTTCGGACAATGCAAAACTATTACTGCGAACTGAAGAAAATTTCCTCGGTGGGGCAACCGCGAAAGACCAGGATATCCAGTTTCAAGGGTTATCACCGTATTCGGGCGCAGGGAAAGGAGCTACACGAGACCGATTTATCCAGCCAGTTGGCAATACCTTAAAAAGAAAAGCGCCGGAAAATCCGGCGCCTTAGTCTGCGACTTTATGATTATCAGGCTACGCGATGTGGAACATGGGTCACGTCACCACGGCCAGCGAGCAAGCCATCGACTGAGATATCCTCATCGAGATTATCCCAGTGAATACCACGTTTACTCAGTTCATAGTCATTACGTTCTTTGTCTGTGGCATTCAGCAGACGAGGAAACCAGGCGATTGGTACGCCCATCACCCTGCCATCGTTTAATTCGACCCACATGGTGGTCTCATCAAATCGTACATTTTTAGCTGAAATAGTCATTCCAGGCCTCCACAAACATCGTCTGGTTATGTTGAACCATCTTAGTCAACTCTTTAAGAGTCCGGGCATCGAAGCCATCGTTCCTGCTCAGTTTAACTTCATTTTCAAGCCAGAATTTCGCTTCACCATCAGCGTTACGGACATGAATATGAGCGGGTTCTAGAGGATTTCCCTCGTTCGAGTAAAAGAAAAATTTGAATCCGTTAATTCTCAGTATAACTGGCATTAAAAAAGTACCCCGCTCCTGCCATGATTATCTTGAATAAAAAAGCGCCAGTCAAACTGGCGCCTCTGTAAAATCCAATCAGGAAATGGCGTAGATCGCTTTTCGGCAGATCCCATAACCATGCCCCAGAAACGGTATGTCATCATCAAAATCCATCGGAGGTTCATTAGCAGGATTGTGTGGCGCAGCTGACTGCTGAGGCTGCTGAGGCTGCCCCCAACCACCTTGAACTTGCCCAGGCTGCTGAGCATTACCGGTACCAGCAGGGGTATTACGACTACCCAGCATCTGCATCGTACCGTTCACACCAACCACAACTTCTGTTGTCCAGCGTTCAACCCCGCCATTATCAGTCCATTTGCGAGTCCGCAGATGGCCTTCAATGTATACCTGTGAACCTTTTTTCAGATATTCACCGGCTATTTCGGCGAGTTTGCCAAACAACACGACGCGATGCCACTCAGTGTTTTCCTTCATTTCACCGCTTTGTTTATCACGCCATGACTCCGACGTTGCAATACTGAGCCCTGTAACAGCTGTGCTATTGGGCATATAACGTACTTCGGGGTCCTGACCGAGATGGCCAACGAGAATAACTTTGTTAATTCCGCGACTTGCCATGATGTAATCTCCTGTACCTAATCATATTCACGCTGCGTCCATTCCCCTTTTTCAAGAGCAATATCGGCCTGCAGACTGGTTTTGTAGTATTCGACTGACTCACGGGACACGGGTCCCATTTCGTTCGCGGTTCCGATATAAAAACCGCGCTGACTGGACAGAACCTGGATCTGTAATTGATACCCAGCTTCTGAAGCCAGTAAACCGAATGGATTTCCCATGCGAGAGCTCCGTTACGTTATCGAGAGAGGTAAATCTCCCGAAAGAGATTTACCGGATGTAAGAAAAAAGAATTAAAACGAGTTCGGATCGTAGTCTTTAGGAGCCGTAGAACCTTGTTCCGGGGTTTGAGATGCATTTGGCGCTGTGTAAACGACTTCCTGGCCTTTCTTAATGAACTCAACCTTAATCAGGCGAGCCTTCAGAGAAGGTCTGGATTCACCGGAATGTTCACCCGACTGAAGGGTAAACACGTCAGCTTTCAGGCCGCTCAGCACAAACCCCAGCAATACTTTTTCCTCTTCATCCACGGCCTTCTGGCAGCGGTTGATGAGTTTTGTAGCTTCTGGGCCCGCAACAGTGACATCGAAGCGAGTGTATGACGCATTGTCGGTAGGACCAGTCAGGGCATTAATGACAGCGCAGGTAAATTCACCGTTTTGGCCCTGTACACGACGAATCGAGCTCAGGTAGCCGATACCGCTTACGTTAAGATTGAAATACTCTTTTTTCTGGCTGGCAGAGGAAGAGGTGGTGGAAGAAGATGCAGTTGTAGTAGCAGTCATGATGTTATCTCCGGAGTGAAAACTAAACTGGTAGCGGAGAAACATCTATCCCTTGCGGGATAACGTTTCCCGCAGGGAAGTCAGCAAATTTTTGCCGACTGGCTGTATTTGTGAAATGGACCTCAACTCGCCAGGAGTACCTGTTCTCAGAGGTTAAACAGGTTTACCACCCGAAGGCGCCACTCTCAGGTTTTATGTGGCATTGGCATGTGATTACCCGAAGGCGCCCTTCTCAAATCACCAGGGCATTGGCAGTTGTCGATGACAACGATTAGCCTCTTTATCATTTATTCAGACGCAGCAGATGTCAACGCCGGTGTGCGTAAAAAATCATCAATGCCAAAAAATAAAAAAAGCGGCACCTTTCGGCACCGCCTGTGAGGTCTGCACCATTAGACCTGATGTTGACCTGCTTACGCAGTTGCTCCGGGGGTGTGTTCAGGACCCGGCACGGTTTCACGGAGTTTTGTGCCTTTTTGACTCACGTTCAGGTGTGGACGCGGCCAACAAGACTGTATCCTGCAAGCACTGCATTTGATGCTCACAGGACCCGCAGTCACGGGGTGCGGCTTCAGAGCCGTCGCAACAATAGCAAAGGCATCCTGTCCCCGCAATGAGAGACAAGGAATTAATTATTCTTTGGTTTTACAGCCTTAGAGCTACGCGCGCTTTTACGTTTCTGGGTGTCGTTGTTGATGATTCCTTTGCAATCAGGATAACGAGTACACCCCCAAAACTCTCCTTTCTGTCCTTTTTTTAGGCGAGTTTTCCCCCCACATAAAGGGCACGATGGTGTGGGTGGTATTCTAATGCTTACCCGCTGCTGCCCCCCCAAGCTGACAAGGTTACGGGTCCATCCGACCTGTCGCTGCAAAAAATCATTCAGGGTAAGGCGTCCTTCTGCTACTTCATCCAGAGCCTGTTCCCAAAGTGCAGTCATTCCCGGGTCGGTTAACTGCGAGGGCAGAGCATCAATGACATCAGCACCAAGATCAGTCGCGCGAAGCTGCTTACCTTTGCGCACAATAAATCTGCGGTTCAGCAGTTGCTCAACGATACCTGCACGGGTGGCTTCCGTGCCTAGTCCGGCGTTGTCCTTCAGTACCTTACGAAGAGCAATATCGGTAACAAACGCTGACGCGTTCATCATAGCGCCGATGAGTGTTGCGAAAGTATAGTGAGCCGGCGGACGAGTCATTTGCTGCACGACCTCTGCACCGTTTACTCCGCAACGGTCACCCTTCCTGAGAGGAGGAAGTTCAATACTGAGATCATCATCCCCTGCACTATCCTCTTCCTCCTTACTGAAAAGGACCTTCCAGCCCATTACAATCTCCGTCCTTCCTGTTGTGCGGAACAGTTGCCCGCCAATGTCAAACTGCAGACGAGTAATATCAGATTCGTGCAGGGGAAGAAATTGTGCCAGATAATTTCGGCGGATAAGGGTGTATACCCTTCGCTCTGCCTCACTTAACGCAGAAAACTTAAACGCGTTTCGGGTAGGGATAATGCCATGGTGAGCTGTGATTTTTTTGTCGTTCCATATACGCGAAACAAACGAAGTATTTAGACCTGAAAGAAGAGAACTACACTCTGGATCAGACAGGCCAATAGCGGAAAGAACCGAGGGGATTTCCTCACGCATAGACTCAGGAAGGTATCCACAATCAGTTCGTGGATAAGTGGTTGCCTTGTGTTTCTCATAGAGGCTCTGTGCAGTGTCAAGCACCTGCTGGGGTGACATATCCCAGAGCAGGCCACAGGCCTGTTGTAAAGTGCCGAGCGAAAAAGCCAGCGGTGCTGCCGCTTTTTCACGCTTCGTCTCACATTCTGTTACGGTCGCTGCTCCAGCCTGCCGGCAAAGATGCGCTACCTGCTGCGCTATATTTTGGTGTACACAGCGTTTTTCTTCGTCGGTATAAACCTTTGCAGGTACCCATTGCGCCGGAAAAGTTCTCCCTCCCGCACTCAGAAGCGCCTTAACCTGCCAGAAAGGTTTTGGGACGAATGTCGCTATCTCCCGATCACGCCGGACAACCAGTGCCAGGGTGGGAGTCTGCACCCGCCCGACAGAAATCACACCGTCGAATCCTGACTGTACTGCAAGCAGTGTATACAGACGGGACAGATTCATTCCAATGAGCCAGTCGGCACGAGCGCGACCAAGTCCAGCATGATACATTCCAAGAGTTTCGGCACCCGGTCGCAGATCCTGGAGAGCTGCACGGATGCTCATTTCATCAAGGGCAGAAAGCCAAAGCCGCTGTACAGGACCGTCCCAGCGGCAGTATTCCAGCAATTCACGGGCAATTACTTCTCCTTCCCGGTCCGCATCAGTGGAGATAACCACATCATCGACCTGGCGCAGCAGCCGCTCAATAACCTTGAACTGAGACTGCGTCTCCTTTTTTACCACCACCTGCCATGGGGAAGGCAGGATCGGCAGAGCAGAGAGCGACCATGGTTTGCCATACTGTTGACCGTATGCTTCAGGCGGTGCGGTCTCCAGCAAATGCCCTACTGCCCAGGTAACAGTGACGCCAGGACCAGTTAGAAAACCGTCGCCACGTCGGGTGGCACCCAAAACATTCGCAAGATCTCGCCCCTGTGAGGGCTTTTCGCAGATAAACAACCGCATGGTGGTTCCCCGGTCAGGCAGCCCGATATCGCATACGAAGCAGGTTTACGCTCGATTCATTAACCGGCGGTGAGAAAGCTGAGCGCTTTTCACCAAGAAGAACAGACAAATCTGGCTCTCCCGCCACCTCGCATGCTTGTTTCCATGTTTCGTTGTTTTCCACAGCATCAAACCGGGAAGCATCAATACGGCGATAAGATAAAACAGAGCCATAGACCTGACGAATTAATCTGCCACCTTCGCTAAGATGATGATCACGGCGAGAACGTGTAATTAATCCATAATGCGATGCCTGTAGTGCCTTTTTCGCAAACTGATCGAATCCTACTAACAGAAACACACACCTGTAACCCAGAGGGGTTCGTGTAAATACCTGGATATCGAGTGGCTCAACAGATGCAACTTCTGTCAATGTAATACCAGGCGGCAACATTGACATCTCAGCATCAAGTTGCTGTATCAAAGCAGTCATAGAATCTGATGCAACCTTGATCTTTTCTTCCAGGTTAAACATAGCAACATCAGCCCATGGATTATTTCGCAGGGAATCCTGGTTAATCAGAGTCGCACGGTGGAAAAACTGAGGCATACCGATAATTCCATGCCTTGCAGGCTTTTCACCGTCCTGTTTTTCAGGCTGACGCCCTTGCCATAGCCCGATTGCGTAATTCGTATGCAGTGCGATCGTCATTTCAGACTGCAGCGCACCAGTTCTTTTCTCATTTTTTTCTGCCATCGTTGTCACCTGTGCTCAGTTAAGATGAGCAGGCATAGTCCTGAAACACCGGTATCTCCAACAACGCGAAACTCATAATTCCAAGAACGAAATTGTAAGTTGGTTAAAATTTGTACTTGCTGCACCCCACAGCAAGCTCGTTTTTTAACCAGCAGCAATACTTTCCCGCAAGACCCCAACCACAACACATCGAAACCTGATTCTTTTTTGTACTTGTTGCGCCCCGCAACAAGGTCATTATTTAACCAGTAGTAAAACCATCCCGCGAAACATTAACCACTACACATCAGAATTGATTATTTTTTGTACTTGTTGCGCCCCGCAACAAGCTCACTTTTTAATCAACTGTGAAACCATCCCGCGAAACATTAACCACTACACATCAGAATTGATTATTTTTTGTACTTGTTGCGCCCCGCAACAAGCTCACTTTTTAATCAGAAAAGATATTTGATGCCATAATCATTTCTGGACCTGTTGCCGAATAGCCGCAATCATCGCCCTTACCTGCCCCTGAGACGGGCGTTTCGCAGATTGAACAGGGATGTTGGCTGTGGGTACAGTACGTGATTCAACCGGGCGGGAAATTGTTCCACCAGAACTCGCAGACGCCGTATCCTCTGAAATTTTCAGCTCACCACTTCGCGCCCTGCGGAGCATAGAGAACATCCAGCCCACCGGATTGTTGAGCCTTCCAAGGGCCTGTTGCTCACGCAGCATATCAGCAAGGGCCTTTGCCATTGTCTCCGGAAGCGAAGCCATCTGCGTACTCAGCATCTGCCTGTCTTCACTGTTCAGAGCGTTCAGAAAATCATCTGGCAGGAATTGCTCACCACACGGTACGTACGTTTTTTTATTCACACTGTGTGTGAAAGAACGTACGTTACAGTCCGAATTTCGGACTCCGGTGTAAGTCCTTGATTTTTTACTGAGTCCATTTTCCGGACTCTGTGAATTATCAGGTTTAAGGGAACTGAGTCCGTTTTCCGGACTCAGTGAATTCGGGCTGTTTTTTATGCGTTTTTTACTGAGTCCTGATTTCGGACTCGGTTGCACAGCCTGTCGCTGACGAGCCATTTGTTCTGGTGTGGCAGGTGCACTTAGCCGGCTCTCAATAATGGCCAGGCGGCTGTGACGGTGGCGCATTCCCGGATCATGAAGGATATCATTGACTACAGCCAGCGCCGTCATACGGACGGCTTTATTCCTGCTCAGGCAACTCTCTTCAACAAGGGTCAGCCAGCCTGGATCAAAAGTCTCAGCATCACGGTACCCCAGCGGCTCATCATGCTGTGCATAGATATTGCCCCGCACACGACCATGGTCGTCGCGAACACGCTTACACAGGCTGAGCCAGCCTGTAAGACGCAGCATCAGCAGAACGCGGCTGACCGTATCTCTGGAGGCCTTCTCTGAATGTGCCGACGCCAGCTGAACCTGGAGCTCATCATAAGTCGGGAAAACAGCACCTTCATTCTGCTGTGCATACAACCGGATCATCACCCAGGCGGTTTTATCCAGTGGCGAAAGGCGGGTATCCAGAAACAGCTGCCGGGGAAACGCATCATGTACATTTCCCATAAAAAGAAGCCCGCTGCGCTCCTGACCGACATCACCAGTGTCTGTACGCCGTTCGAGACTACGCTGCATCCTGGACAGTGTATGAGCAACTATGCTGTCTGCCGGAATGGTCATTTTCTGCTCTCCTCTTCAACCTGAGACAGCACAATGCCGGGACGAACCCGGCACTGTACGGTCAGCAGCGGCATTCCGTTACCGCCGTATTTCACGGTTATAGGTCTCATGATCCATCAGCCACCAGTGTTTACCTCCATCCTTACTGAGGATGCGCCAGAACGGCCCAACATCTATCTTGAGATAGCCGTTCATCGTCAACCGACGGAACACCTTCTCACCGCAGCATACTGCGCTGAACAGCCGTTGCGCCCTGCGACGAACCGAGGGGGAAACGTGCTGACGTGAAGAAAAGTCGGTCATCTGCATCATGCTTCCTTGCGCTGTTGTGATTCACTCTTGCGGGTTGGCGTTGTCTCCCGGCACCACTGGCAGACCCTGCTCCAGACTGCGGTCAGTGACAGGCCATGCTGCTCAGCGGCAAGCATCATCGCTTCCAGGGCCTGATGAGAGTCCGGGGATGATAGCCCGGCAGCCTTCCACTCGATCCATAGTGCCGAATCCTGTGGCTCCGTCAGAGACTGTGTGCGGCCCTGGCGAGACTCTATCCCCATCAGACGACGCCGTGCACTAACCTCTGATGGAGACAGGCCGAAGTATTTATCAATCAGTTCCATTGAACCGCCAAGCTCAAGCGCCCGGTCTATCATCAGCATTCGTTTCTGCTCATTACGTGCCTGGTTGAGCATCAGCCAAAAATTTTCGTGATTCAGGCTAACATCAAGCACAGAAACGTGTGACTGGCTCAAGTAGTGCAGCTCATCAAGGCTTAGCTGACTCAGTGCGCGTATCTCCTCGAGAGACATTCCCAGCGACTCACAGCGGCGGATATTGCCGTTTTTGACATCCATCAGCAGTGATGAAAGGATGGCCGTGGTGGCCTGTGAAAGATTGTGCTGGCTCATAGGCCCCCTCCTGATATCATCTGATCGGCAACAAGCAGAACATCAAAAAGCCAGCCCGACAGGCAGGCACTCCATAAAAAAATGTCACTCATGTGTACAGCCTCCCGCCGTAATCTGCTGTTGAGCCTGCGCACCAGTCAGGCCTTGATGAACTTCGGTATCCCGCCCTGCGAGCCAGCCCGCTACGCGTGCTGCTCTGTCGCCACGGCATTTACCAGCTGCCCTGACGCTTACAGCACCAAGGGGGTCGCCGGTGTGACGCTGGGCAAGCCAGCGCTGAAGCATGGAATTCTCACATTCTGAAGGCGCAAATGACTGCAGTACCTGCCAGACGCCAGATACCCACCCTTCACGAAACTGATCGGCTCGGCGACGGAGCGTGTTCTTAAGAATCCGGCGCTTCCGGTATCCGGCAATCTGACCGTCAGTGTCTGCACGAAGTTGCCGCTGTAAAACGGTATAGATATAGAGCGCAACTTCAGCTCTCCCGCTGAAACCATAAAAGTGCAGAGATCGGCGGACGCTTTTTACACCACTGCAACTTGTGTGGACATGCCAGCCAAACCAGCAGCGGCAGCCCGTAGCCATGCAAACCACCGTTGCAAGAGAACTTAGCCAGGCTGGCACTTTTTCAGCATTACTGGTCAGGTTCTGGCAAACGGACTCCTGGATATCATGAAGAGAAAGCATGTCAGGGGTCAGGCCATGACGCTGCATCAGCCGTTGAGCCAGCGCCACTGCACGGGCCGCCTCGTGTGGATTACTGTTCCGGGTACCCAGCGCCATCAGTCGCCGGATACGTGCAATCACTTTTGTGTTTTCAGACATGGTGTAGCCCCCTGCTGCCGGCAGCACGGTGAACATCCTGCTTCTCCTTCACATCCTGACAAGCAGCACACAACTCCACGCCCGGTACTGCCAGCTGGCGGGCTGCGGGAATGTCCGCGCCGCAGCATTCGCAAATCTCTTTTGACGGGCGTAATGAGTGCACTTTTGCCCTGATAGCATCGATACCGCGTTGGGTGAAAATAGCGGTACTGGCCTGAGCCATTTCATCATTCAGGTCTTCAGACATTTTCCCCTCCCTTCGCAGCCAGACGCTGCAGCTCACGCAGACGACGTATTACACGAATAAGACGCATTGTTTTTACAACAGTGACATCATCGAAAACGGCAGTATCTGCAGGTTCCTGAGAGCCAAAAAAATTCAGGCAGAACATGAACATATTGAACTGTTTGTTAGGCAGTGAACCTGATAGCCCTGCGAGGAAAAGAGTAAACTCACTGGAGTTCTCTGAAATGGAGAAACCAGCTGAACGATGGTCTTTATTCTCCCGAACACAGTCCGCACAGCCCATCGCTTCGGCAATTTCGAAAGTAAGCCGATAAGTCATATCCTGCAGGTGCTCGATGTCGTCCTGTAATGCAGGGATGTGCCAGATATCATTGACCGGCTCCAGCCCGGTTGCCGCGAAGGCCACTGAGCTAACTGAAGAGATGGAGGACTCATCCTGTTCGCCAAAAGCAGAAATGAGGGCGCTGGAATTAACATCTGACTTAAATTGCCATTCTCCGGCGCTATCAGGATTCTCTGTCTGACCGGTAACCACAGGATTTCCGCCAAACAGGTCATTCTGTACTTCACGACGCGTCTCACTTCCAACAGACATACCGCCGGGAAGTGCAGTATTGTCCTGAAGTTCTGGTACAGCTTCCGGACGCCCTGGCGTGGTCAGTGTACCGCTACGCAGACCAGTAACAGGGGGCTGGGATGATTTATCTGCAGGCAGGGTCGTAACTGGTGGTGTTGTGCGCTCCCGCCCACCTGACTGTTCAGACGCGGGTGTAGGTGCTGGCAGTGGAGGTGGCTCGCCAAACTGTTCCCGGCGTTTTTGCTCACGAGGATCAAGTTCAATTAACCAGCGGTCATAATTCAGGCTTGGATGGGGAAGAGCCTTAACCAGTTGACCGATAAACTCATCCCTGAAAATATCAAGGGCATAGCTTTCAGGTTCATCAAAACACCGGCAAACTGCACCAAACACATCATCAAGAGAACATTCTGGGTTTACGTCACCGCTGAAAGATTTCCAGACCTTCATAGCAGAAGAACGAAGGCTCAGGAGTGGTGTTGCCTGACCACGGCTCATACCACTTTCAAGCAACTGGGGCATATGTGGATACAGGTAATTAAGCGTATCTTCCATTCGGCTTACGCTGGAGTAATCAATAGGATAACCTTCCTTACCCAACAGATCCGAAAGCTCTCGCAAAGTCACACTTCGACCCAGTTGCTCTTCATAAATTACGCGCGCTTTATGAACACCAAATGCCTTTTCTATATAGGTAAGATCTCCCCTGACCTCATTCTCAGCCAGATGACCAACCAGACATTTTAGACGTCCAGGCCAGGGTTTAAAGATTGTATGAACGCGATAAAAACGTTCATCACCAGTCTCCTGCCAGAGTTCGCAGAGGATCTGATACCGGGTATTTCCTCCGTCACTAAAGATATAAACATCATCACCATCCGGATCGCGGGTTACTTTTGGAATCGAATCCAATCCTCGAGCACGGACGGAAGCTTTGATTTCCTCAAAACGAGGGTTGCGCCCTTTGCGCGGGTTATCCGGATTGGGGCGAAGCTGGTCAAGGGTAAGAACCATTGCCATTTCGTTTACTGGCTGCGTTACAGGGGGAGTATTATTATCAGCAGCAGCCTGAGCTGGTGATTTTCCTCGCTGCAACATGGCGTCGCCAAGGTTGAGACCACGGGCATTGCTCATGCAAACCTCCCGGTCTGACCAGGGTTAGCAGAGAAACGCGTATATCGGCCTTCGTATTGCAGTCGGATGGTACCAATTGGTCCCTGACGCTGTTTGCTGACAATAATTTCAGCAACCCCCTTGTCTTCAGTGTTTTCGTGATAGACCTCATCACGATAGATAAAGACAATTACGTCAGCATCCTGTTCCAGTGCACCGGAATCACGAAGATCGCCATTGTTAGGCCGTTTATCAGCACGACTCTCCAGTTGACGATTCAACTGCGAAAGGGCAACAACCGGACAGCTCATTTCTTTTGCCAGCGCTTTGAGTGACCGCGAGATTTCAGCAATTTCCTGTGTGCGGTTCTCTTGATCCGGACAACGCATCAGTTGCAGGTAATCAAGGCCAATGACAGAAGGGTGACCATAACGGCGGGCGTTACGACGGGCACGAATTCTGAGCATGGCGGGGGTCAGTGAGCCAGTGTCATCTATGATGAGGCGGTCTTTAAGGTCCCCCATCAATAGTGAAGACGCGTTTGAAACGCGCGCCCAGTCCTCATCATCCATCTGACCATTTTTTAAATGTGTGAGATCTACACTGCCAAGTGAAGCGACCATACGCATGAGGATCTGCTCGGTGGGCTGCTCAAGGCTGTAAAACTGCGCATGCGTATCGGCTTTTTTTAGAAGTGAATTAAGAATCAGGCTGATCAGAAAAGCAGTTTTCCCCATTGAAGGCCTTGCTGCTATAAGTATCAGATCAGCAGCCTGCAGCCCGCTGGTCATGGCATCAAAATCTTCAAATCCCGTAGGCGTACCAGTAATACCATCAGGCACATTGCAACGACGTTCCAGCTCTGTCAGGAGTTTTTCCATGCCGTCAAGCAGCGTCACAGCCTGCTGTGGTTCTGAACGTTCTGCCAGCCGCGTAATTTTTTGCTCTGCGGTTTCCATCACCGCCCCGATATCAGCACCGGATGCCTTAACAGTCTCGGTTATCTCAGTACCAATTGCGACCAACTGTCGCCCCTGGCTGTACCTGGCAACAATGTCACAGTAAGCGACGATATTGGCCGCACTCGGAGTATTTTTTGAAAGTTCAGCCAGATAGGCGAATCCGCCAAGTTGCTCAAGCGCATCCTTACCGCGGCTTTCAATGCTCTCAGCAAGTGTGATCAGGTCAATCGGACGCCCTGCTGCAACCAGGCGCGCCATTTCATGAAAGATGACCTGATGAACCTTAAAATAGAAATCATCGGTATTGAGACGGAGCGCCACTTCATCCCAGCAGTCGTTATCAAGCATCAGGCCACCAATGACGCTCTGCTCAGCATCCTGAGAAAACAGCCCTGATACATTTCTGCGGTTGTTAGAGGTCATTCCTCGCCCCCCGCATTAGCTAACGCATCAAAATTCGCTTTCCACTCAGGGAAAAGTTCACATGCCAACTGATACATTGACGTAAATGCTGAGTCGCTTTTACGCCGGGTATTTTTTTCAAGACGATGTACCGGTACGCCCTTAACATGCCCAAGGACATAGACAGTCAGGTCATAGATACATGTCTCCAGCAAGTCGATATGAATTTTGTCTGCATGGGCGCTGTAGCGTTTATCTTCAACAACCGCTTTGACTTCGGCGAGAGTCTCAACAGACAGATTGTCGTATTCCATACAGTTGATGAGCAATTTTGTGACCGGAAGCTGAATGCCAAACGCACAATAAGGCAGCAATTCTTCCATCAGCGCGACTGTACCGCGCATGAACTCCCTGACATCAGGAAGAATTGGTTTGGCAATACCCACCATGGTTCCGGTGGAAGCAAGGATGATTAACTCAGACATCACTGACCGCGAGCCTTGTGAATCGACAATAATCACGCCATATGAATTAAAAAGGGGATGTGAAAGAGCATTTCGGAGACGAACTCGTCCATCGGGCGCATTCAGCATTGCAGTAGGGAGAAAATTACGAGGATCGTTGGAAACGATAATGTCCAGATTATTGATTGACGTACGGGAGATCAGATTATCTGGATTGGAGAGATCAACTGTCTGCATCAACAGTTCGTACAAACCACCAGGGGCTTCGTATTCAAGCGGGAATATACTGCTGGCCGTTGGCTGAGCATGATCGCCATCAATCAGAAGTGTTTTGATGCCTGCATCGGCCAGAAATCCTGCAAGATTAGCTGACTGAGTAGACTTACCCTCGCCGCCCTTAGTGGAAACAACAGGTATAATACGAGGCTTAACGCCCAACGTTGGATAATCGATTGATTGTAAATGCATTTTAGCACCTGAAAATTAATCAGGATGCGATTCAACAAATACCGATCATTCTTCTATGGAATTTAACATTTTGTCACAGGGATTGAAAATCCCCGTGTCCTTGGTTCGATTCCGAGTCCGGGCACCACTATTTAAAGAACCCGCCCTCGTGGCGGGTTTTTGCTATATGGCTTCGGCCGATTTCTGGGCGCTGATAAGCGCGGCTTTAATGCAGGCACGCTTACGCTAATAGCCCGGTAAGTTAATACAGGCGGTGGCTCTTTTTATCACTTAATTTTGCCGGATAAATTGCTGACCTGATTTGAAAGGTTGTCGTTGCTCCGCTTCATGTCATCAAGGCTTCTTTGCAATCGCTCGATCTTACTCTCCTGCTCAGAATTCTTTCTCTCAAGCTGTAAAACCTTCTGAGTTAGCTCATCGACTTTGCGGTTGTCGGACTTCACCTTCCTCAGGCTATCCTGCATCTCCTGTAGATCCGACTCCCTGAAATCAGAAGGCTCGATTTCATCTGCATCAGAAATTACCGGTATATATCCTCCATTAGCGCTGCTGGGTTTGATACTAACCTGAACTTTATTTAGCCCCGCAGAGTGTGCGTAACCTATTGAAGAAAAATAAAAAAAAGAAACAACACACAGACCAGACAGATATTTATTCATTTCTAACGTCCTTTTAAATTTTTCAATCACTTCCAGGAGTCTCCTTCTGGTATCACCCGCTCAGGATAAAACACATGGCTTAGCCTCTGGCAGTTCATAAACGGGGTTAAAGAGCAGAAGATACTATTCGTTTTTCATTATAATACGCGTTTCCTCTCCCCCAAAATCCAACCGCCACCCGCTCATTTTCTGCCACCTTACATCCGCCGGTATCGAGATAAGCGCGTTACCACGCACCTTATTAACGAACCCGCCCTCGTGGCGGTTTTTTGCTTTTGAATTCCTGACAACTTTAGGGATCGTTCCCACCTGCGTCCAGCAGTTTGTTTTTAAAGATAAACAAACACACCTCGTTGAAGTTCTCCGCCCCCAGGCGTTCCGAGAGCGCCGTTCGTTTGCGATAGAGGCTTTTCACCGACGTATTCAGCTCATCGGCGATGGCTTCCATCGGCATCCCTGCCCGCAGCAACCGCAGCATGATCGCTTCGTGCGTGCTAAGACGTAAATTAAGCAGCCACTTCGTGGTCAGGCGCCGGCCTTTCATATTGAGCACCAGGTTAAATAACGACGCCATATCCGGCGCGGTCAGCGACGTGTTCATAAATAACTTCATACTGAGCAGATTCTCCTCCCGGTGTCGCATATCGAGCATAACGCAGCAGATTGTTTTTTTCGTTCTGGCCGGATGGCGTATCAGGTAATCATATAAACGGAGCGGAGAACGACTATCAATCAATACAGAATATTCATCTGCACCGTTATCAAATATGTTTCTGTCAATCGAGTCGAGCAGGATAATATCCGGAAAAAATATCCGCATCCCTCTGACAAGGTAGCGATCCTGAGTCACTAAAACAATTGAAGTTGCCACTAACCATCCCTTTTAGATTAAAGCAAGCACGATCCCTCGCAAAGAAGGCCGCCTTCGTTTTATAGCGCTGTTATATTAACGATAAATGTAATCTGGCTTTGGACATCCCTCAATACAGACATTGATGAGTAAGACTTCCTGTAGACTATCATTCAATGGCTACCATTAATTATAAATAAAAAACAATCGCAGAAAAGTCACTTCTCTAAACATTAAGAGTTTTTGTCATGAAACTTCCCAAACATGCACCAGAAAGTACTTTAATTGAGGCAGGTAAACCCCATTAAAAATATATACAAAGCTGTCACAATAAAAATAAAACACAGTAATTTCAATTGGTTAAAAATAAACACCTAATTCAATAAAAACGTCACAAAGCGCTCAATCCAGAATTATCTCAAAACGACACACCGGCTTTTCAACATATTTATCCGGCAACATATCAGGTGTACATTAGCTTTCACCCAGTCCACAAAGATAAGGATCCATAATTACCTTTAGGTAAGTACCCCGTAACATCACTGCATTCAGATTTAATGTTCTCATTTATGGCCTTTAACCCTGAGTTTAAAGGCGGCCGTGTTATGCAATGGATTCATGATAAACAAATGGCAAATAGATATGGAAAGTTCACTTCGCTTCAATACGTTATTCTTTTATCGCACCCCAACATTATTGTTTCTGTTATTCCTCTTTCCTGTTCTGGCTCAGGGGACTGAATCCGTTTATGAGCAACAGATTCAACAGGCGCGTAACGGTAATTACACGCCGTTTCTCGATTATCTTCAGCGTTATCAGCAGCAGCATGCCCTGACGCCTGAACAAGTTGCGGACTGGTTACAGGTTGCAGCCTGGGCGGGTCATGATAACGAGGTTATTCAGGTCTGGCAGCGTTACGGCATTTATATGCCGCTGCCCGCCCGCGGCGTTGCTGCCGTCGCGCAGTCCAGGCGAAATCAAAAAGCGTGGCAGCCGGCCCTGGCGCTCTGGAAAGAGGCGCATAGCCTTGCGCCGGATAACGATGATTATCGTATCGGCTATATCAAAACCCTGGCCGATGCCCGCATGGATACGCTTGCCCTGCAGGAAGCCCGACGGCTGGTAGCGGAAAATCCCTCTCAGGCGCATCTCCAGACGCTCTCGTATGTCTGGTTACGCCAGGGAAAAAGCTGGGATCGGCTTCTGGCAGACACCCGCGCGCTGAATGTCGCACCTGAGAATAAAGCGCTCCTCAGCGAGCTGATCGACGCGCTAACGGATAGCCGGGTGAACACCCCCGCGCTCCAGCTTTCACAAAGCGTAACGCTGTCCCCCGCGGAGCGTCGCCGTCTTGAGCGTAATGCCGCTGCAGAACGGGTTCGCCTTGCCGATGTGCCTGGCAGAACAGAAAAGGAGCGCCTGCAGCTTGCGCAAACCGCGCTGAATCGTTACGACGCTCTGCTTGCTCGCTGGCAAAAAGAGCCGCAGGCGGCGGAAGACGTCGTCCTTGCTCGTATCGACAGGCTTGGCGCGCTGTACGCCCATGCTGATTACCCACGGGTGATTAGCGAATATCAGGATCTTACGGCAGCCCAGCATCCGGTGCCGGACTGGGCAATCGGCTGGGTCATCTCCGCGTATCTGCAGGAGCAAAACGCTGCCGCCGCCTTCTCGCTTCTGCAACGCTATCCGCAATACGCTTCCGACCCGCAGGACGAAGAGCACGCGCTTTTCTACGCCTGGCTGGATACGGGACAGTATCAGTCCGCCCGCCAGTACGTAGAGCGCCAGACCCGCAACGTCCCGTGGACCCGCTACGATTTCGGCTCCCCAACCCCTCAGCCGAACGATCGGTGGCTTACCGGACAGTCGCTCCGCTTTAACTATTTGCTGGCGACGAATGCCCTGCCGGAAGCCGAAAAGCTGGCGCACCGTCTGGCGACAATGGCGCCGGGCAATCAGGGATTACAGATTGACTACGCCACCCTGCTTCAGGCGCGGGGCCTGCCGCGCGCGGCCGAGCAAAAGCTGAAAAAAGCGGAGGCGCTGGAGCCGTCCAACACAGAGCTAGAGCAACAGCAGGCTTACGTCGCGATGGATCTGCAGGAGTGGCGACAGATGGATTTACTGGCCGACGACGTGCTGGCTCGCGCGCCCGCCGACCGCAGCGCCAGGCGTCTCGACAGGCTCAGAACGGTCCACCACATGTCCGAACTGCGCCTCAACGCGAGCAAGGGTTTGCACTCCGATAGCCCCGTCAGCGGGACACACGACCTGAGCTGGGACGCCACGCTCTATGGCCCACCCGTAGCGGATAGCTGGCGGCTGTTTGCAGGCACCCGCTACGCGCATAGTAATTTCGATGAGGGCAAAGGCACCAGCCGTCACCTTTTGGGCGGCGTCGAGTGGCGACCACGCGACCTCCAGCTCGAAGCCGAGCTTTCCAGCAACCGCTATCACGGTGAAAACAAGCCGGGCGCTCGCCTCGCAACAACATACTTTGTGACCGATAGCTGGCAGGTCAGCGGCAGCCTGGAACGCCTGTCGCGCACCACGCCCCTTCGGGCGTTACGCAACGGAATTAGCGCCAACCGGGGTGAAGGCGGAGTGCGCTGGTATCAAAACGAGCGGCGTGAGTACCAGTTCAGCGACGCCCTCAGCCGCTTCTCCGACCATAACCGTCGCCAGGAATACACCCTCACGGGCAAGGAGCGTCTCTGGCAGACCCCTTCCCTGACGCTGGATCTCGAACCGGGGATCGCCGCCAGTAAAAACAGCCTGCGCGACACGCTCTACTACAACCCGGCGCGGGATCTGTCCGTGACGGCTGCCCTGTCCGTTGACCATGAGATGGTCCGCCATTACGACACCCTCTGGAGCCAGCAGTTTGTGGCGGGAGGCGGCAGCTACTGGCAGAAAAATCAGTCCGCTGGCGCCATCGCCCTGCTGGGTTACGGACAGCGCGTCCAGTGGAACAACGTCATTGATACCGGCGTGATGCTGAACTGGGATAAACGCCCTTACGACGGCAAACGCGAGAGCAATCTCTCCGTCACGTTTGACGCGACTTTACGCTTTTAAGGATGAATATGCTGAACACACGTTTTTCCGTGAGCCTGATACTCCTCGGCTGGCTCTGCCTCAGCGCGAGCGTCTGCGCGCAGGCGATCTCGTTCATTGCGCCCAAAGATCGGCCGCAGCTGGAGGCGAGTAAACCCTGGCCGGAGAACCAGTTTCTGGTCCTGGCCTACCACGACGTTGAAGACGATGCCGCCGATCAGCGCTATCTCTCCGTTCGCACCAGCGCGTTAAACGAGCAGATAAGCTGGCTTCTGCACAACGGCTACCACGCCATCAGCGTGCAGGACATTCTTGACGCGCATGACGGGAAAAAAACGCTGCCGCCAAAAGCCGTTCTGCTCAGTTTTGACGACGGCTACAGCAGCTTTTACACCCGCGTCTGGCCGCTGCTTCAGGCGTGGAACGTTCCTGCGCTGTGGGCGCCGGTGGGCAGCTGGGTGGATACGCCGGCAAATCAAAAAGTTAACTTCGGCGGCCTGATGACGCCCCGGGATCGCTTCGCGACGTGGGACATGGTGCGCGAGCTCAGCCGGTCCCCGCTGATTGAGATCGGATCGCACACCTGGGCCTCGCATTACGGTATTCCGGCCAACCCGCAGGGCAGCCGCGAGCCGGCCATCGCCAATCGCTTTTATGACAAAGCGACGGGCCGCTATGAAACCGACCAGCAGTTCAGCCAGCGGATCGGCGATGACGTTCGTAAAGTGACTGAAAAAATCACGCAGGTGACGGGCAAAGCGCCGCGCGCCTGGGTCTGGCCCTACGGCGCCGCCAGCGGTACGTCGCTCGCTATCGCCAGACAGCAGGGTTACCGGCTGGCCTTCACCCTTGAGGACGGGCTGGGGAACGTGCAGGATCTGGGCAATATTCCCCGTCTGCTGATCGCCGGAAATCCCTCGCTCAAGGCGTTTGCCAGCACGATCAGCCAGGTTCAGGAGCGCGATCCCGTGCGCGTCATGCACGTCGATCTCGACTACGTTTACGATCCCGATCCTGCCCAGCAGACCCAAAACATCAACAGGCTGATCCAGCGGGTCTATGACATGAAGATCAGCCATGTTTTCCTGCAGGCGTTTGCCGACCCGCAGGGCGACGGCAGGATCAAGGCGCTCTATTCCCCAACCGTCGTCTGCCGGTCCGGGCAGATCTTTTTAATTTTGTCTCCTGGCAGCTGCAAACCCGCGCGGGCGTGAAAGTCTTCGCGTGGATGCCGGTGCTCTCGTTCGATCTCAATCCTTCCCTGCCGCGCGTGCAGCGTCGGGATCGTCAAACCGGCGAGCTGCGCGAAGCCACCGAGCCCTATATCCGGCTCTCCCCGTGGGACCCGCAGGTGCGCCAGCAGGTGACGGACATCTATGAAGATCTGGCCCGCTATGCCAGCTTCAACGGGATTTTGTTCCATGACGATGCGGCGCTGACGGACGTGGACGATGCCGGTCAGAACACCACGCGTCAGAAAAGCCAGACGCTTATCGGGTTTACCCACGCCCTGAGCCTGGCGGTGAAGCATATCCGTGGCCCGCAGATAAAAACCGCCCGCAATATGTTCGCCTTACCCATTCTGCAGCCCGAAAGCGAAGCGTGGTTCGCGCAGAATCTTGATGATTTTCTGGCGGAGTATGACTGGACGGTACCGATGTCCATGCCGCTGATGGAGTCCGTCCCGGCAGACGAGAGCGATGCCTGGCTGACGCGTCTGGTTAAAGCGGTCGCCGCACGCCCCGGCGCGCTCGATAAAACGATTTTCGAGCTGCAGGCCAGGGACTGGGACCAGAAACCGCAGCGCGCCGTTGCCGATAGCCAGCTTGCGCAGTGGATGCGCGTGCTCCAGCTAAACGGCGTCAAAAACTACGGTTACTACCCCGACGACTTTCTCAACAACCAACCTGATATCTCGCGCATCAGGCCTGAATTTTCTTCGTACTGGTACCCTGACAATGACTGATCGCATTATCGCATTCTCTATTTTATGTCTGGTATTCGGGTTGCCGTTAGGCGTGGCCGCTCTTTTTACCGGCGAACTGATTCTGGATTTTGTGTTCTTCTGGCCGCTGTTTATGTCGGTGCTCTGGATAACCGGCGGCCTCTATTTCTGGTATCAGCTTGAACGCCACTGGTCGTGGGATAAAGACACGCCCGCCCCGACGCTCGCGGGTGAGCCGCTCATCTCCATTCTTATCCCCTGTTTCAACGAGGGAAGGAATGCCCGAGAGACCATCAGCGCCGCGCTGGATCAGCGGTATGAAAATATAGAAGTTATTGCCATCAACGACGGATCTTCTGACAACACCGCGCAGGTGCTGCAGGAGCTGGCGCAGGAACAGCCGCGCCTGCGGGTGATTAACCTCGCGGAAAACCAGGGGAAAGCGCTGGCGCTCAAGGCCGGGGCAGCGGCGGCCCGGGGCGACCTGCTGGTCTGCATTGACGGCGACGCCCTGCTCGATCGCGATACGGCGGCTTATCTGGTGGCCCCGCTGATTCAGTACCCTCACGTCGGGGCGGTTACCGGTAATCCGCGCATTCGCACGCGCTCCACGCTGATTGGCCGCATTCAGGTGGGCGAGTTCTCTTCCATTATTGGGCTCATCAAGCGGACGCAGCGGATCTATGGCCGGGTCTTTACCGTCTCCGGCGTCATCGCCGCGTTTCGCCGACAGGCGCTGGCAGACGTCGGGTACTGGAGCCCGGACATGATCACCGAAGACATCGACATCAGCTGGAAGCTTCAGCTGCGCCACTGGGATATCTTTTTTGAGCCGCGGGCGCTGTGCTGGATCCTGATGCCGGAGACGCTGAGGGGCCTGTGGAAACAGCGCCTGCGCTGGGCCCAGGGGGGCGCGGAGGTGTTTCTGGTCAACCTGCGCAGAATTGTGCGCTGGGAGCATCACCGCATGTGGCCGCTGTTTCTGGAGTACGCGCTGTCAACGCTGTGGGCCTTCGCGTATGCGATGACGGTGCTGCTGTTCCTCCTCAGCCATGTCGCGCCGGTTCCCGCCAGGCTGACCGTGGAGAGCCTTTTTCCACCGGAGTTTACCGGGCTGCTGCTGGGCGTGATGTGCCTGCTGCAGTTCCTGGTCAGCTTGTACATCGAGCGGCGCTACGAACGAAAAGTGGCCAGCTCGCTTTTCTGGGTGATCTGGTTCCCGATGGTGTACTGGATGATTGGCCTGTTCACCACACTCGTCGCATTTCCAAAAGTCATGCTTAAACGCCAGCGCGCCCGCGCGCGCTGGATCAGTCCGGACCGGGGAAAAGGGAGCATTTAATGAACGAAAATACCTTAATTTTGACCGAGCATCGGCTCTTGCCGCGTCTTTTCGATGCCGCGCTGACGCTGGTGGCATGGGGAGGATTTCTGTTTTTCCTGTATGCCCGGCTGTGGATGCAGCTAACCGATGAGAGCGACCACCGCTGGAGCGTGATTATTGCGTCCTTTAATACGGTGTTGCTCTACCTGCTGTTCGCCGCGCTCAACGGCTGGCTGCTGATTTTGTGGTATCAGTACAACCGCCGCCGCGCCCATGTGAGGCGGCGTCAGCCAGGCTATTTTCACCAGGAAGAGCTGGCCCGCAGCTTTAATGTTTCACCGCAGATCATCTCCGAGATGAGCCAGTACAACCTGCTGACGGTGTATCACGATCAGATTGGCCGCATCATCGATCTGAAGATCAGCGAGCAGCAGGAAGAGGAAGAGCAGTAACGTAAAGCCCCCGCAGGAGACCCTGCGGGCTGAGGGAACCACAGTATTTTGTAGCAAGGAACATAACGTGACCTGAGCCGTATGTTCCCCCTCACCCCAGCCCTCTCCCTCAAGGGAGAGGGGGCCGTCCGTGCAGGCAATATTTTTAGGCAACCCTCAACCCAGCGGAGAGATTTTTATAGCGAGTCCTTCACCACAATCAACGGCTCGATATCGCTCTCTTTCTTCACCACCAGCGAGTCATCGCCGCGCAAACAGGTTCCGCCGTAGTTCCCGCCCACGGTGAAGGTGCAGACCTGTATGTACTTGCCGTCGACCTTCGGCAGGCACCACAGCTGCTGGTAGATATTCTTGCGGTCAACAAACTTGCCGCTGGATTTATCCAGCAGTTCGTCCTGAGCGCTGATGAGATCGATATTGCTGCCGCAGCGTCCGGCAATCGGCTTCACGGCATAGCCGGTCTGCTTCAGCAGATCGTTAACCTCAAAATCGGTGTCGAGCAGGTAACGGTGGTTCGGGAACAGCTGCCACAGTACCGGGAGAATCGCCTTGTTGCCGGGAATAACGGTCCACAGCGGTTCGAAGACCAGCACTTCCGGGCGCAGCAGGACGTCAATCAGGCGCACCTCGCCCTCGGGATGCCCGGTGCGGATCGGCACGGCGGCATATTCGGTTTCGCTGACCTCGCGGATCTGCTCAATCGCCGTTTCCCACGCCCAGGTTTTCCACACGCAGTTGACGTGGCGGCCTTCGTCGTCGATCAGCTGTCCGGCGGCATCCCAGCTGAGCGCCTCCAGCCCGTGCAGGATTTTGGTCTCGAACCCGGCCTGCATCAGCGAACGCTGAATAAAGAGCGCGTGATAGTCCTCTTCGACATCGTTGTCCTGCATGATGTGGACGAACGGCCGCGCGTGGCTGTGCTTCCATGCCCCGGTCAGCTCTTCCAGCAGCCCTTCCGCCGGGTTATGCCCGTTGCCGCGATAGCCGTTTTTCACCCACTCTTCGAGAATCAGCCCGCCCTCGGTATGGCAGGAGGCGGAGTCAGCGTTGTACTCATAAACCTTAATGCCGCGCTCATCCATGCAGAAATCCATACGACCGGTGATCATATGGTGGCGACGCCACTGCCAGGAGAGGCGCAGGCGCGGCCAGAGGATTTTCGGGATGTCGAAAAGCGCCAGCAGGCTGTCGTCTTTCAGCACCTTGTCCGTCGCGTGCAGGTACATCAGGTGCAGTTCGTTGGTGGCCTTGATCAGCTCCTGCTCGGCGCTTTCGGTAATGGTGAAGTACTGGCAGGGATCTTTGTTGATCACATGGCCGTTGGCGCGGATATACGCCTGCTGTAGCGCGTCATTTTCGTTAAGCCATTTTCCGTCGAACTGACGTTTGTTTTTCAGCCGCGCGCCGCTGATTTTCAGCAGTTCGCCGTCGATTTCCGGCTGGGGAATGCTGTGTTCCGCGTCGTCGGTCTGGATCATCCAGCCGAGGATCTCCGTGTCGTTGAAGGTGTCCTGGATGGTATAACACCCGTTCTCCACGCTCAGACGCAGCTCGCGCGTCCACTGCTGCCCGAGCGGCAGCGGGGAGTGAATGACGTTCTGCTCCGCAATACGCACCCTATCGTCGAGAAGCTGGGTGATCACCGCCACGTGGCCGGTTTCGTGAAATTCGCCGCCCTTTTGCCAGATCAGCAGCGCTCCGGCGCGCGGCGCGCGTTTCGAACCATTGGCAAAGGCCTGAAGGGGCAGAATGTTATCGTTCACCACCTGACGCAAAAAGCGCAGGGAGAAGATTTCCCACGCCATGCCGACGTCGGTAAACACAAAGCCATAGTTGAGAAACAGGAAACGGCGGGCAAACTCAACGCACTGCCACTTGTGGCCCATGTATTCGTTGCCGATATAGCTGCGAAAATCTGCGTCCTGCGGGTAGCTTCGAGGGTCCAGACTGCCGTAATTTGAAGAGTAAATCGCCACACCACCGGGCGCATAGCCTAACAACGTTCCGAATGGCGCATCACTGCTTAACTTTCCTTTATGCATGTATCCAACCTAAAACAGGCAGCCGGCAATTTTTTATGGGTTGTCGTCGTCTGCACGTTGTAATTAACCTGACAGAGGGACATTTATCATACACCCGCGCAGCGCATTAACTACATGTTAAACAGCCAGCACGCCGCGAAATGCCCTGGCGCGATCTCCTGCATGGCAGGCTCCTGCGTCTGGCACACCGGCATGGCGTGCGGGCAGCGGCTGCAGAACTTACAGCCCGGCAGCGCGGACGTGGGGCCTGGAACGTCGCCGCGCAGGGTGGCGTCTTCGAGGTTGCGGATGCGCGGATCGGGCTGGGGAACCGCCGCCAGCAGCGCGCGGGTGTAAGGGTGCGCCGGACGCTGATACAGTTCATTCGCCGGGGCCACCTCCACCAGTTTGCCAAGATACATCACCCCAATGCGGCTGGAGATATGCCGCACCATGGACAGATCGTGGGCGATGAACAGATAGGTTAGCCCCAGCTCCTGCTGCAGATCCTGCAGAATATTCACCACCTGTGCCTGCACCGAGACGTCCAGCGCCGAGAGCGGCTCATCGCACAGCACGAATTCAGGATGCACGGACAACGCGCGGGCAATACTGATGCGCTGACGCTGCCCGCCGCTGAACTCATGCGGGAACCGTTCAAGGTGCTCGTGCTTCAGCCCCACCCTGTAGAGCAGCGTTTCCGTCCGTTCCCGCTGTTCTTCGCGGCTGTAGCCGTGGATCTGCATCGGCTCGGCCACCAGCTGTCGCACCGTCATACCGGGGTTGAGCGAGGAGTAAGGATCCTGAAAAATCGCCTGCATCCGCTTACGCAGCGGCTTGAGTTCTTTTTCGCGGGCGTGGGCAATCGCCTGCCCGGCGAAGTGGATCTCGCCTGAGGTGATATCGAACAGGCGCAGGATGGCGCGCCCGAGGGTGGATTTTCCGCAGCCGGACTCCCCCACCAGGCCAAACGTCTCGCCGGGCTGGATATCAAAGCTCACGCCGTCAACCGCCTTCACGGCCGCGCCTTTACGCAGCAAACCGCCGTTGAGAGGATAGTGTTTGCGCAGCTCGCGCACGCTCACTAATGGCGCCTGTTGTTCATTCATGCCTGAATCTCCTTGTCGGCCCATAGCCAGCAGGCGGCGCGATGGCCCTCTCCGGCGGCGTAAAATGCAGGCTGTCGTTCACACTGGGGCATGCGCTTCGGACAGCGCTCCGCGAACGGACAGCCCGGCGGAGGGTTAAGCAGGCCGGGCGGCGAACCTTCAATAGGCGATAGACGCTGATTCACCTCCTCCGGGCGCGGCAGCGAGGCCAGCAGCCCCTGGGTGTAAGGATGCGCAGGGCGATAAAAAATGTCCTCCACGCTGCCCTCCTCCATCACCAGCCCGCCGTACATCACCACCACGCGGCTGCAGACCTGCGCCACCACGCCGAGATCGTGGGTGATCAGCAAAATCGCGGTCCGGGTCTGCTGTTGCAGACTTTTCAGCAGGCGCAGGATCTGCGCCTGAATGGTGACGTCCAGCGCGGTGGTCGGTTCATCGGCAATAAGAAGCTTCGGGTTGCAGGAGAGTGCAATGGCGATCATCACCCGCTGGCGCATCCCGCCGCTGAACTCGTGGGGATACTGGTCGTATCGCCGTTCCGCCCCGGCAATGCCCACCTTTTCCAGCATGGCGATGGCCGCCGCTTTGGCCGCTTTTTTGGTCAACCCTTTGTTGCGCATCAGGATCTCAGCCATCTGCTTGCCGATGGTCAGCACCGGGTTCAGGGCGGTCATCGGATCCTGAAAAATCATCGCGATCTCGTTGCCGCGAATGGCGCGCATCTGAGCGGGCGTTTTCTGCGCCAGATCCTCATTCTGGAAGCGGATGCTGCCGCCGGTTATCCGTCCGTTGCTCCCCAGAAGCTGGATAATTGACTTACAGGTGACGCTTTTCCCGCAGCCCGATTCGCCGACGATGCCGACAACTTCCCCCGGCTTAACCTGAAAGCTCACGCCGCGCACCGCGTGAACCTCGCCCTCGCGGGTGCGGAACGTGGTTTGCAGGTTCTCAAGCGCTAATAAGTTACTCATCGCGATTCGCTCCCGGCTCAAAGGCGGTACGGAACACATCGCCCAGCACGTTAAAGCTGAACACCGTCAGCAGGATCAGAATGCCGGGGAACATCGCCAGCCACGACGCTTCGCCAATATAAGACTGGGCGTTGTTAAGCATGCTTCCCCACGACGCCGCGGGCGCCTGCACGCCCAGCCCTAAGAAGCTGAGCGTTGACTCCATCAGAATGGCCGAGGCGATATTGAGCGTGGCCGCCACGATAATGGTCGGCAGCACGCCGGGAATGATGTGGCGCACGATGATGCGCAGCGGATGCTCTCCCGACGAGCGGGCATAAAGCACGTACTCGCGCTCTTTCACCGACAGGGTTTCAGCACGCACCAGACGCGACATGTTCATCCACGTCAGCAGGCTGATAATCAGAATGATGTTATCCATGCCCGGCTTGAGGTAAGCATTCACTACCAGCAGCAGGAAGAAGGCCGGAATGGCCATCAGGATATCCACGGCGCGCATCATCAGGTTATCCAGCCAGCCGCCAAAATAGCCGCTCACCGTTCCCACCACCGTGCCGATAAGCGTGGAAAAGAGCATGGCGAGAAAACCGACCATCAGGTAGATCTGGCCGCCATACAGCGCGCGGGTGAAGTAGTCGCGGCCGTATTCGTCGGTGCCAAACCAGTGCGCGGCATCCGGCGGCAACGTGCGCGCGCCGAGCGCCATCCGATCCGGGTCGTACGGACTTAAGCCAGCAAAGAGCGCGGCGACAACGAAAATAAAAAGCACAAACAGGGAGAACTGCGCCGGACGGTTGCGGCGCAGCTGGTGACGAACCTGCTGCCAGCGTCTGCTCATCCGGGTTACCTCAGCGTACGAATGCGGGGATCGGCGAAGCGATAAAGCACGTCGGCGATCAGGTTTCCGACGATCAGCATCATCGACGAGAGCATGATGATCGCCATAATCAGCGGGTAATCCAGCGAGGCGATCGACTGGATCCCGAGCAGCCCCATACCCGGCCAGGAGAAGACGCTTTCCGTCACATAGGCCCCCACAATCAGCTCTCCGAACGACAGGCCGAACAGGGTAATCACCGGCAGCAGCACGTTTTTCAGCACGTGCCGAAACAGAATACTGGAGCGCGTCGCGCCGTAGGCAAGCTGGGTTTGCACGTAGTCGGCCGAGAGCTGCGAGATAGTGTTGGAGCGGATGTAGCGCACATAGCTGGAGAGGTTGTAGAACGTGAGGGCAATACACGGCAGTACGCCGTGACGCAGCACGTCCAGCGCGTTATCTTGCATGCCGATGGTGCGCATCCCCATGCTGGGGAACCAGCTAAGCTGCACGGCAAAGACCGTAATGAGCAAGATGCCGAACCAGAAAATCGGCACCGAGATGCCGATATAGGCGAACAGGTTAAGCAGGTGATCCAACCAGCGATGCTTGAATGCCCCCGCCAGCAGGCCCAGCGGGATCGCCAGCACGATCGCCAGCAGCAGCGACGCGCCCATCAGCCCCAGCGTGGCCGGAATGCGTTCGCCGATCATCTCCAGCACCGGGCGGTGGTAAATCAGCGAATAGCCGAGATCGCCCTGCAGGACATTTTTCAGCCACAGGACGTACTGCGTGACCAGCGGCTTATCCAGCCCCAGGCTCTGGCGGATACGTTCGATATCTTCCGGAGCCATACGCGGCGTAATGTACGCCGCCACCGGATCGCCGGGCGCCAGTTTGACCAGCAAAAACGCCACCAGCGAAATAAAGAACAGCATCGGCAGCAGCTGCAGCAGCCGACGCGTGAGAAGTGTGTTCACGACGTGCCCTTACCAAGGCCCCGACCCGACGGCCGGGGCAATTACTTATTTCTGATAGATTTTTGACAGATCCTGGAACAGATAGACCGGTTTCGGCTCCGCTTCCTGGGTACCGCCGAAACGCTTGTCTACCGCGACGGTCGCATTGGTATAGGCGATTGGGTAGTACGTCATGTCGTTCGCCACGGTCTGCTGAATTTGCTTGTAGATATCAGCACGTTTTGCGGCGTCGGTTTCCACAGCGCCTTTATCCCACAGGGCATCAAACTGCGGATTTTTGTAGTGCGCGTAGTTATAGGCTTCGTTGCTCATGAACAGCGATTTGTAGCCGTCCGGCTCGGAGCCCATGATGTAGCCGCCCAGGTTCAGCTCCCACGCGGTGTTGTTCATATCGAGGCTGCGCTGGGACATGGCGTTGGAGTCCAGCGGCATCAGCTCCACGTTCACCCCAATGCCCTTCAGCGCCTGCTGAATGTAGAGCGCCATGCTCTCCTGGGTTTTGTTGGTGTTCACATACGCCAGGCGCAGCTTGAGGTTGTCCGGCGCGCCGGACGTCTTCAGCAGGTCTTTGGCTTTTTGCAGATCGAACTTGTACTGCTCGACGTCATCCGTCTTGTAAAGCGTATCTGGCGTCAGGAACGAGGTCGCCGGTTTAGCGTAGTCCAGCGAGGTAAACGCGGTCTGAGTGAGCTCGTCTTTGTTGATGGCATACGCGATGGCCTGGCGCAGCGCTTTGCTCTTCATCACCGGCACGTTCTGGTTGAACGTCATATAGGCCAGACGGCCTTCCGGATAGACCACGAAGTCAAACTTACCGGTATTTTTCAGGCGGTTCACATCCTGCGGGTCAACCATCTTGAGGTTAATTTCCCCGTTTTGCAGCGCAAGGTTGGCGGCGTTGCTGTCTTTGGCGAAACGGTAGGTGACCGAATCAAGCTTCGCTTTGCCGTTCCAGTAATCGTCAAAACGGGTCAGGGCGTAATACTGCCCGGCGCGATACTCTTTGAATTTGAACGGCCCGGAGCCTACCGGCGCATCGTTTTTGCTGCTCTTTTCAAGGTCGCCTTCACCGGCGAACACGTGCTGCGGAATCGGGTAGATCTGTACCAGGGTGCCGGTAAAGGCTGCGCTGACCTGCGGTAGGGTGAACTTAACGGTACGGTCGTCAACCTTACTCACCTCAACAGGCTTGCCGCCGTAGGTGAACATGCTGCGGAAGAAGCTGTGCTGTTTGGCATCCAGCAGCTTGTTAAAGGTGAAGACCACGTCATCCGCCGTCAGCGGCTGTCCGTCCTGCCATTTGAGGTTGGGTTTTAACGTCAGGGTATAGCTCAGGTTGTCGGCGGAAGGCGTCAGGCTTTCCGCCAGGCCCCACTCAATGTTGCCGTTATTAAAGCTGTACAGCGGGGCGTAGAGCGCCTGCATGATCGTTAACGTCGTACGGTCACTGGCATAGAGCGGATTAACGGCTAGCGGGTCGCCGGAGGTAATTCCAATAATTAGCGAACCGCCCTCTTTTGGCGCGTCGTTTTTTGCCGCTGAGGGCGTATTTGTCTCTTTATTTTTCGCATCATCACAGCCCGCCAGGCCTAACGCGAGCGAAACCACCAATGCCGATAACAGAAGCTTGCGCATCTCACTAACTCCTTGCCTTATAAAGTGTTTATTACTGCATCTTTTATTTATGTTGAAGCATCATATTCAGCTTTATCGGTTTACGCATTAATTATGAAAATGCGATTTTCGATTAAGCTTATGTCGGATTTGTTATATATAAGCGCCAGAAGGAATAGCGGTTAATTGATTGCGCTCGCAACGTTAAACGCCTCACAAATCTCCTGCTACACTGCCTCAACACATCACTCAAAAGGCAGGCCAACATGTCAGACAACACGTATCAGCCACCAAAAGTGTGGGAATGGAAAAAGAACGGCGGCGGCGCGTTCGCCAATATTAACCGCCCGATTTCCGGCGCGACCCATGAGAAAGATCTGCCCGTGGGCTCCCACCCGCTGCAGCTTTATTCTCTCGGGACACCGAACGGTCAGAAAGTGACGATCATGCTCGAAGAGCTGCTGGCGCTGGGCGTGACGGGCGCGGAGTATGACGCATGGTTGATCCGCATCGGCGAGGGCGATCAGTTCTCCAGCGGGTTTGTTGAGGTGAACCCGAACTCGAAAATTCCGGCGCTTCGTGACCACTCCACGAACCCGCCAACGCGCGTATTTGAGTCCGGCAATATCCTGCTTTATCTGGCAGAGAAATTCGGCCACTTCCTGCCGAAAGATCCGGCGGGGCGCACCGAGACCCTGAACTGGCTGTTCTGGCTGCAGGGTGCGGCGCCGTTCCTCGGCGGCGGCTTCGGCCACTTCTACAACTACGCGCCGGTAAAAATTGAGTACGCAATTGACCGCTTTACCATGGAAGCCAAACGCCTGTTCGACGTGCTGGATAAACAGCTGGCGCGCGGTCGCTACGTGGCGGGTGAGGAGTACACCATCGCGGATATGGCAATCTGGCCATGGTTCGGCTGCGTGGCGCTGGGCAGCGTGTACAACGCCGCCGAGTTCCTGGATGCAGAGAAGTACACCAACGTCCAGCGCTGGGCGAAAGACGTGGCGAATCGCCATGCCGTTAAGCGCGGACGCATCGTTAACCGCACCAGCGGCGAGCTGAACGAGCAGCTCCACGAGCGCCATGCGGCGAGCGACTTCGAGACCAATACGGAAGATAAGCGTCAGGCGTAATGTTCCGCCGGGCGGATCCCCGCCCGGCAGCTGAGATCCTTGCCCAGGGCATGATTAGCTTAAAGGTTGAACCGGTATTGCTGGCACTATCTGGACGTTTTTCTCGCGTCAGAGAGTGAGAAACGACGTCTCAACCGACAGCAGTCACAAAGGATCTGTTATGAAACTTATTAAAACAACGCTGGTTATCAGCGCCCTCATTTTCTCCACCTCGGGAATGGCCATCGATAAAACTGCAGCTGGCGCGGTAGCAGGCGCGGCGATTGGCGCGGCCACTGGCAAAGATCTGAAATCGACCGTTGGCGGCGCCGTTGTTGGCGCAGGCACGGGTGCTATGTTCAAAAACGGCGGCAAAGGTAAAGCCGCGCGTAAAGGCGGTGCGGTAGGTGCTGCCGTGGGCGCAGGTGCCGCGGCGGTGACCGGCAAGAGCGTGCTGAAAGGTGCGGCCGTTGGTGCGGGCACGGGCGCGCTGATTGGTGAAGCGACGCACTGATAAATACAGCCGGGCAGCGCTCTGCGAGCCCGGCCTCGTTGCTATGCAGTAATCCCTCCGCACAAGGTCTCACATTTTTGCGATCCGCTTTCAGAAATCACATCTTCCCCACTGCCACAACCCTGTGAACAGTTGCCTGTCGTAGCCTGAAGTTTACAATGCAGTTGCTTATCGTAAACTGCAGGCTACAATAATGACTAAGGTCAAACACTACATCACAGCAGACGGGTACGACCCTTTTGATGCATATCTGAGCAAAATGCAGATATTGACAGGGCCGTTGAGTATCTCAACGACTACAAGCGCAGGATATAAGAGGAAATCGGAATGGCTAAATCAGTACTTCATGATGACGCAATGGTACAGCTCCTGAAAGATTCTCCGGATTTCGCGCCCGTATATCTTCATCAGGCTTTTATTGAAATTGACGAGCCCGGAGGCTATGAGGCGTTCATGCTGGCTTTACGACATGTGATTGAAGCCTCTGGCGGGATGACCGTCATTGCTAAACGTGCAGGCATTTCTCGCGAATCACTCTATAAATCACTTTCACCAAACGGTAACCCTTCATTTAAGCGTATTGCGGAAGTGGCATCCGCAACGGGATATCCGATTTCCCGAATTGCAGCTGCAGGGTTAAACGTACCAGCGTGGGACGCACGTCAAAATACGCCCTAAAGTTCTAGCCGGGCGAAGCATCAATGACGATCGTCATACTGAAACACTACTGGAAATGGCGGTAAGAGACATGCCTGCATGCCGCCTCACCTGTTGCATTAATACTTAATGTCCCGCGCTTTTTGTCTTCCGGACTGTTTCATCTGACGCTTGTCCTGACGGCAGTCGTGATTGCTCTGGTTATTGTTCGCCACGCAGGTCTGCTTCACCTGCCGCGACGCGTCACGGGTTTCCTGCCTGACATCACGCGCCACGCGCCGCTCCTGCGCCTGCTGGGTCGCACTGGCAGAAACCGAGAACAGCATCAGAAGAATGCAAGAAAGGACAGGAATGACAGATAACGATCTGTTCATAGCAACACCTCGAAGAAGAGAGCCCAGAACGTCAGTGGGGTTAGCAAAAGAATAGCAGTTTCAGAAGGGGCTGAATGGGGAAGGCGTTAATAATACAAGGCCGCATCCGGCGGCCTTGAAACGTTGCGTTATGCCGTCAGGCGGAACTTTTGCACCGAGCGCTGAAGCTCTTCGGTCTGACGCTCCAGCGCCGCCGCCGCCGCGGAAACTTCTTCAACCAGCGAGGCGTTTTGCTGGGTAACGCCGTCCATCTGGGTAATGGCAATCCCGACCTGCGAAATGCCCTTGCTTTGCTCCTCAGAGGCGGAAGCGATTTGCTTCATGATGGTCGTCACTTCCGTTACGTCCCGCAAAATCGCATCCATGGTGGTGCCGGTGTCGCTCACCAGCTGCGCCCCCTGCTCTACGCGGGAAACGGAGTCGGTAATCAGCCCTTCAATCTCTTTTGCCGCGTTGGCGCTGCGGCTTGCCAGATTGCGAACTTCTCCTGCCACTACCGCGAAACCACGCCCCTGTTCACCCGCGCGCGCTGCTTCAACCGCCGCATTGAGCGCCAGAATATTGGTCTGGAAGGCAATGCTGTTGATAACGTTAGTGATTTCAGCGATTTTCTTCGAGCTTTCCGAAATACCGCTCATGGTGGTCACTACCTCTTCCACCAGCGAACCGCCGCGGCTGGCGGTAGTTGAGGCCACATCGGCCAGCTGGCTGGCCTGACGCGCGCTTTCCGCATTTAGTTTCACCGTGGCGGTCAGCTGTTCCATGCTGGCTGCCGTCTCTTCCAGCGCAGCCGCCTGCTCTTCGGTACGGGAAGAGAGATCGTTGTTACCGCTGGAGATTTCCGTCGCGCCGCGCCAGATATTTTCACTGCCGGAGCGGATCGTGCTGACCGCTTCGCGCAGGCTGTCCTGCATAGCGCTCAGCAGCGGCACCAGCTGGCCCACGCAGTTGCGGCCGAACGGCTCAATGGGCTGGCTGAGATCGCCCTGGGCAATCTGGCGGAACTGCTGGCGAATGCGATCCAGCGGTTTGACCAGCATCGCCACCAGGTAACGGTCGGTGAAGAGCAGGATCAGCAGGCCGATAATCGTGGCAACGATAATCACCGTGCGGGTCATGCTTGTCAGGCCGTCCACCACCACGCGGGTGCTGTCGAGCGACTTCGCGGCGGCATTGTTGAACTCCTCAGCGGCCGCACCAAACGCGCGGCTCAGCGGCGGCGTGACGTTGTTGGCCTGCTGGCGATACCCCTCCAGAGCCCCCTGCTTCGCCTGCTGCATTTGCGGCGTTACGCCCTGTTCAAGCAGCGCCTGCCAGGTGCCAATCACCCTGGAAGAGATCTGCTCATCCATCGGGCCTGGGGAGATCGCCTTCATCTCGGCCAGTTTCTTGCCCATGTTATCCAGCGCCTGTTGGGCAGAGGACAGATCCGGCGTGCCGCCTGCGGCTTTGACTTCCATTGCGCGGCTCAGACGGGTCACAAAGCGGAAATATTGATCGTTACCCTGGCTGAGTACCGTCATCTGTTTAACCAGCTGGCGATCGACTTCGTTGCCATCTGAAACGCGAGAAAGGGACCAGGTGCTGTACAAGCCAACACCCGCCCACATTAAACAAAAGATCCCGAGAATCGTCAGCATGACGAAGCGGATCGTGAAATTACGGAGCATATTCATAAGTCTTCCTTGCCGTGAGGGTGAGTTCGCCCAGAGGCGAGTACTACTCTCGTTATCGGCAGGAAAAAGGGAAATTATAACGTTTTGTGATCATTTTTAATTAGCGTGGCTTCACTGGTCACACAGCAGTCGTTAATCATTAGGCCCGAGCTTAGGGATGTCATTTGCGATGTGGTAAGTTCAGATGAAAACGTTGTTTCGAAAAATTCATCAATAAGAAAGGAGACATCATGTCCTGGCACCCTTACCCTGGCCGCTATGAGAGTATGCAATATCGTTATTGCGGTAAAAGTGGCCTGCGCCTGCCCGCGCTGTCGCTGGGACTGTGGCATAGCTTCGGCCACGTCCAGCCTCTTGACGCCCAGCGCGCGCTGCTGCGAAAAGCCTTCGACCTCGGCATCACCCATTTCGATCTCGCCAATAACTATGGCCCGCCGCCGGGCAGCGCGGAGGAGAATTTCGGCCGCCTGCTGCGTGAGGACTTTGCCGCGTACCGCGACGAGCTGATTATCTCCACCAAGGCGGGTTACGACATGTGGCCGGGGCCGTACGGTTCGGGCGGTTCACGCAAATATCTGCTCGCCAGCCTCGACCAGAGCCTGCAGCGTCTGGGCGTCGACTACGTGGATATTTTCTACTCCCACCGCGTGGATGAAAACACGCCGATGGAAGAGACGGCCTCCGCGCTGGCCCACGCCGTGCAGAGTGGGAAAGCGCTGTATGTCGGCATTTCCTCCTACTCGACCGATCGCACGCAGAAAATGGCCGAGCTGCTGCGCGAGTGGAAGATCCCGCTGCTGATCCACCAGCCGTCCTATAACCTGCTTAACCGCTGGGTCGATAAGACCGGCCTGCTGGATGCGCTGGAAGCAAACGGTACGGGGTGTATTGCCTTTACCCCGCTGGCGCAGGGGCTGCTGACCGGAAAATACCTGAACGGTATTCCTGAAGGTTCACGCATGCAGCGCGAAGGGAATAAAGCGCGCGGCCTGACGCAGAAGATGCTGACCGACGCCAACCTGAACAGCCTTCGCCTGCTGAATGAGATGGCGCAGGCGCGCGGACAAACGATGGCGCAGATGGCGCTAAGCTGGCTGCTGAAAGATACGCGCGTGACGTCCGTGCTGATTGGCGCAAGCCGCCCGGAACAGCTGGAAGAGAATGTTCAGGCGCTGGAAAACCTGCGCTTTACGGAGGACGAACTCAAGCGGATTGACCAGCATGTTGCGGATGGGGAGTTGAATCTGTGGCAGGCGTCGTCTGATAAATAATGCCGCACCGAGCAGTCCCCTCTCCCCTTTGGGGAGAGGGTTAGGGTGAGGGGTAAGGCGTACTTTACTTCTTACTGATCTTATCCAGATACCCCATCACAAACGCAGACAGCACAAACGTCAGGTGGATAATGACGTACCACATCAGTTTGTTATCCGGCACGTTCTTCGCGTCCATAAACACGCGTAGCAGGTGGATAGAGGAGATCGCCACAATCGACGCGGCCACTTTATTCTTCAGCGACGAAGCATCCATTTTGCCCAGCCAGCTGAGCTTCTCTTTACGCTCGTCGATATCGAGCTGGGAGACAAAATTCTCGTAGCCGGAGAACATCACCATCACCAGCAGCCCGCCCACCAGGGTCATATCCACCAGCGACAGCAGAACCAGAATCAAATCCGCTTCGGCAATAGAAAAAATGTTCGGCAGAACATGCCAGATTTCCTGAAAGAACTTAATCGTCAGCGCGATAAGTGCCAGCGAGAGGCCAAAATAGACGGGGGCCAGTATCCAGCGAGAGGCGTACATGGCATTTTCAAAAAAGCGTTCCATAAGGTCCTGTTTGCAAAAGAAACCAGCGCCCAGTATATCTCAACGGCGCTGGCTGTTTGCAATAACTCAACGGTACGTCACTCAGACGTTGTCTGGGTTAACCTCGGGACGTGCGTACTCCGGCCAGACAAGCGCCACCAGTTCAGGATAGGCTTCCAGACTGAACTCGCGAAAACACTGGCGCAAATTTAATACGTCCAGATCGGAATAAGAGACCTTCTCGCCGTTAAGGCAGCGCTTTTTAATATTGTCATAATATTTATAGACTGCTGAATTCAGATCGCTACAGCGACGCTGCGCCTCAAACAGTCCGGGCGTATCATTAATTTCCGACATTTTCATGCGCTTAATTGTCGCGTGTAAAAAGTCGATATATTCGTGGTTCACCCGCCAGTACCAGACAGGCGTAACGGAGTTCATCAATACAGAGAAATGGTCTTCCCCTTCCTCTTTTGTCATCAGTTCAGGTTGCGGGGGTTCACTGGTGTCTTTCGACACTTTCGTTTTATTGAACTCCTGCATCAATAAAAGCACACCAGCGGTCAGTAATAGTAATGTGATGACCGTAAAAAAGATGCTGTTCATGGGTAGGCTCCATTTTTTTTGATTTTAAATTTGCCTCATGATATTGTCAACGAATCTCACGCCTTTACCAACCCCACCCTGTTGAAAATAAAGGAAATTAAAAATGCTGCCCGACTATCTCGTCCCGGCTAAGTACCACATTACGCCTGTGGAACAGCAACCGACGGAAGCAGAAAAAGAGGCCAGTTTCACTCAGGGGAAAAGAAAGCTCTCTGATTTCGAGCCCGATATATTAATTGGTGTTTCCCGAACTGGCAAATCCCGAAATATGTTGCTGGAAGAGCACGATCGCCATATAAAAGACCGCTTATTTCGCGCCATAAAAATTGAAGCCTTTGTCCACCTGTTGAATGACCTGCAGGCCGAGGGTGAAATAGATGCCCAGAAACTAAGTCAAATAATGGCCGAGAAAACCGAAGAAATTAATGAAGCGGGCAATGAAATTTGGCTTAATTTAATTACGCGCGAAAAAAACAACCCAATTTTTTATAGCCTGGGGGAAGATTAACGTGAAAGAAGTTAAAAACAACGACGTTTATTTGACTTTAGAAGATAAAAAAAGTGATGAATTTATCTTAAAGCAAAATCTCGACGCACTGAGAAACACAAAAAATGACGAGATGACGCGTATTACGCAAGACCTGGTATCGATCCCGGCGACGCTGGTTCGTCTGAAATGGCAGAATCGCCGTGAAATTTATCCGCTACAGGTCAAAGAAGAAATTTACGGTGCCGTGATGAACGCCATTATAGAGCAGCGGCCAGAACTGAAAGAGAAGCTTCTGGGACGTCTTGAGGCCAATTATCAATATCTGCTTGCCAGAGAAATCGCCACCCTGCGTCTGACGCGCAAGCTGTCCGACGGTGAGTACCGTACCTCAAACGTCACCTGCGTGGCGCTTGATGAGGACGCGCTGGCAACCCCCTCTACCGCACCGACGGATAGCAAAAACGCATAAACCGGCAGGCATAAAAAAAGCCGGCTTTCGCCAGCTTCTTTATCACTTCGAGGCCGCTTTCTCTTCGCCGACCAGTCCAATCTTCAGGTAACCCGCCTGATGCAGCGTGTCCATTACCTTCATCATGGTTTCATAATCAACGGTTTTATCCGCACGGAAGAAGACCGTGGTGTCTTTCTTACCGCCCGTAAGCTGCTCCAGCGCCGGGATGACCGAGTCGGCCGTCACCGGGTCATTCCCGAGGAACATGGATTTATCCGCCTTCACCGACAGGTAGATAGGCTTCTCCGGGCGCGGCTGGGGCTGGCTGGAAGAGGCAGGCAGATTAACTTTCACATCGACCGTCGCCAGCGGTGCGGCCACCATGAAGATAATCAGCAGAACCAGCATGACGTCGATAAACGGCGTCACGTTGATTTCATGCATTTCGCCGTTATCGTCCAGATTTTCGTTTAGACGCATCGCCATACTCTTAACCTGCGCGCAGTTTAGACGCCGCGTGCACCGGCTTAACCGAGCTGGCGTTCAGGTCGAGATCGCGGCTTTGCAGCAGCAGAACCTGCGCGGCAACGTCACCCAACGTGGCTTTGTAGCTGCCAATCATACGCGCGAAGATGTTGTAGATGACCACCGCCGGAATAGCGGCAACCAGACCGATTGCCGTCGCCAACAGCGCTTCTGCGATACCCGGCGCCACGACCGCCAGGTTGGTGGTTTGGGTCTGCGCGATACCGATAAAGCTGTTCATGATGCCCCAGACCGTTCCGAAAAGACCGATAAACGGTGAGATCGCGCCGATGGTCGCCAGATAACCATTGCCGCGTCCCATGTGTCGGCCAACGGCCGCAACGCGACGCTCCAGGCGGAAACCGGTACGTTCTTTGATGCCTTCGTTATCTTCACTGCCAGCGGATAGTTCCAGCTCGTTCTGTGCTTCATTCACTAACAGGGTGGTCAGGCTTTTCGCGTGAAAGGATGAGGTCATATCTGCAGCCTGATCCAGAGAGCGGGCTTCTGCCAGCTGCTGCTGTTCCCGCTTAAGGCGGCGCTTCTGAGAAAGCAGCTCGGCGCTCTTGCTGAAGAAAATAGCCCAGGTGACAACGGACGCCAGAATCAGGCCGATCATCACAATCTTAACCACGATGTCAGCATGCTGATACATGCCCCAAACGGAGAGATCCGTCTGCATCAAATTATTACCCACTCTGTATCTCCAGGACGCAAATCACAAAATCTGAGCGTAATAATATCAAAACGTCGTCGAATTGATAGTAGTTCTCATTAGTATTTGCATGGTGCCGTAATTTTCGCTCACTTTCCTTGCGCTTACGCAGTAAAAATTTCTTATGCGAATTTTTGCTAATATTTTCTGCTTATTCGATAAGCCTCGGGGTGCAGTTTTTTCCAATCGTGGTAGTCTGGACGTCCAGACGTATAAAAACAGGGTTAGCGAACATGACAAAGAAGCATCTTGATACCACGCTGGTACAGGCAGGACGCAGCAAAAAATATACGCAGGGATCGGTCAACAGCGTGATTCAACGAGCCTCCTCGCTGGTGTTTGATACCGTTGAGGAGAAAAAAATTGCCACGCGCAACCGCGCGAAAGGCGGGCTGTTTTATGGCCGTCGCGGCACGCTAACCCATTTTTCGCTGCAGGAGGCGATGTGCGAGCTGGAAGGCGGCGCGGGCTGCGCGCTGTTCCCGTGCGGGGCGGCGGCGGTCGCCAACACCATTCTGGCGTTTGTGGAACAGGGCGACCATATCCTGATGACCAACACCGCCTATGAACCCAGCCAGGACTTCTGTACCAAAATCCTCAGCAAGCTCGGCGTAACGACCGGCTGGTTCGACCCGCTGATTGGCGAAGGCATTGCCGAACTTATTCAGCCAAACACGCGCATTGTGTTTCTGGAATCTCCGGGATCGCTCACCATGGAAGTTCACGACGTGCCGGCTATCGTGAAGGCCGTGCGTAGCAAAGCCCCAGAGGCGATCGTGATGATCGACAACACCTGGGCGGCGGGCGTGCTGTTTAAAGCGCTGGAATTCGACATTGATATCTCGATTCAGGCGGCGACGAAATACCTGATAGGCCACTCTGACGGCATGATTGGCACCGCGGTTTCCAACGCGCGCTGCTGGGATCAGCTGCGTGAAAATGCCTACCTGATGGGCCAGATGGTGGATGCAGATACGGCCTACATGACCAGCCGCGGACTCCGCACGCTGGGCGTTCGCCTGCGTCAGCACCATGAAAGCAGCCTGAAGGTGGCCGAATGGCTGGCGCAGCATCCGCAGGTTGAGCGCGTGAATCATCCCGCGCTACCGGGCAGTAAAGGCCACGAATTTTGGCAGCGTGACTTTACGGGCAGCAGCGGTTTGTTCTCGTTCGTACTGAAAAAGCGGCTAAATAACGACGAGCTGGCGAGCTATCTGGATAATTTTACCCTCTTCAGCATGGCCTACTCCTGGGGCGGTTTTGAATCCCTGATCCTGCCTAATCAGCCGGAACAGGTTGCGGCTCTGCGTCCCGGCGGTGAAGTGGACTTCAGCGGTACCCTGATTCGACTGCATATCGGTTTAGAAAACGTTGACGATCTGATTGCCGATTTAGCAGCAGGGTTCGAGCGTATCGTGTAGAGTGCTGGCTGAAAATGTACTCTCTGGACGCTTTTGTGGACACGGCAATGAGAAAAGTCTGCATGAGTTGCGCCCGGGATCAAACCCGACGGGCGAATAAGGGAGTACAATAGTGCTATATCTGCTGTTCCACAGGAAAGTCCATGGCTGTTATTCAAGATATTATCGCGGCGCTCTGGCAACACGACTTTGCCGCGCTGGCGGATCCTCACGTCGTCGGTATCGTTTACCTCGTGATGTTCGCAACACTGTTTCTGGAAAATGGATTACTGCCAGCCTCGTTTTTACCCGGTGACAGCCTGCTTTTACTTGCCGGGGCATTAATCGGGAAAGGCGTCATGGACTTCACGCCAACGATGGTTATTCTCACCTCTGCAGCCAGCCTGGGCTGCTGGCTGAGCTATCTGCAGGGCCGCTGGCTTGGGAATACCCGCGTCGTAAAAGGCTGGCTGGCGCAGTTACCGCATAAATATCATCAGCGTGCAACCTGCATGTTCGACAGGCATGGCCTGCTGGCCCTGCTGGCGGGGCGGTTCCTCGCGTTTGTTCGCACGCTTCTGCCTACGATGGCGGGCATTTCCGGTCTGTCAAACCGCCGATTCCAGTTCTTCAACTGGCTGAGCGCTCTGCTGTGGGTGGGTGTAGTCACCACGCTCGGCTATGCGCTGAATATGATCCCCTTTGTGAAACACCATGAAGATCAGGTGATGACCTTCCTGATGGTACTGCCGATGTTCCTGCTGGTGGCAGGACTGGTGGGAACCATCGCGGTGGTGATTAAGAAGAAGTACTGCAGCGCGTGATCCCCTCACCCTGACCCTCTCCCCATAGGGGAGAGGAAAAAGCTTAAGCTCCCTGCATGGTTCGGATGCGTGATGCATCTTCTCCCGGCGTGACGCCGAAATAGCGCTTAAACTCCCGACTGAACTGCGACGCGCTTTCGTAACCCACCCGCATTGCCGCCGCGCTGGCCTTCATGCCGTCGTGGATCATCAGCATCCGCGCCTTATGCAGCCGGTAGGTTTTAAGGTACTGCAGCGGCGAGGTGCTGGTCACCGACTTGAAGTTATGATGAAACGCCGAGACGCTCATGTTCGCTTCCGCCGCCAGCTGGTCGACGCTGAGGTTCTCCGTGTACTGGCTTTCAATGCGCTTGAGCACGCGGCTTATCAGGCTGAAGTGGGTCTGTCGGCTCACCAGAGCCAGTAATGCCCCGCCGCCCGGGCCCAGCAGCACATGGTAGAGAATTTCGCGGACGATCTGCTTGCCCAGAATACGTGCGTCCAGCGGCCTTTCCATCACGTCCAGCAGACGTTCAATGGCGCAGAGGATCTCTTCCGACAGCGTCGCCGAGTTAATCCCGCTCGACGCCATAGACGGCTGGAAGAACTCATCTTCGCCAATCTCCATCAGCAGCTCCTGCAGCTGAAGAATATCGACGTTGACGCGAATACCGGCCAGCGGAACGGCCTCTGTCGCGAAGGTTTCACATTCGAAGGGTAAAGGTACCGTCAGGAGAAGATATTCATTGGTGTCGTAGCGGAACACGCGCTCGTTGATATAGCCAATTTTATGGCCTGAAAAGAGAAAAACGATGCCCGGCTGGTACATGACCGGCGTGCGCGTCCCCGGCTGCGTGCCATAGAGCAGGCGAATATCCGGCAGCAGATCGCTGGCACGATTCTCATTATCTATCAATCTCTTAATCTTCACAGTGAGCTGCTGGCAGATAGCCTCACGGTTCATCTTGCGTTACTCCGGGTACGGTTTTCGACGCTAACAGTGTGCGTCGTTTTCCGCGCTTTCTCCAGCGCTCTGTAGAAATGGGCAAGACATCGGCAGGAATGTGCATTGAGAGGATAGCCCCGGACAGACACAATGTGCAGCATCAGGTCGCCCTCTGCGCCACCACGGTTTTTCACCCACTAAAGGGAACGAGCAATGAACAACTTTAATCTTCACACCCCAACCCGCATTCTGTTTGGTAAAGACGCTATCGCCGATCTGCGCGCCCAGATCCCCGCTGACGCCCGCGTACTGATCACCTACGGTGGCGGCAGCGTGAAAAAAACCGGCGTGCTGGATCAGGTTTACAGCGCCCTGAACGGTCTGGACGTGCGAGAGTTCGGCGGCATCGAGCCAAATCCGTCTTACGAAACGCTGATGAACGCGGTGAAAATCGCCCGCGAAGAGAAGATCACCTTCCTGCTGGCCGTCGGCGGCGGCTCCGTGCTGGACGGCACCAAATTCATCGCGGCGGCAGCGCACTACGCTGACGGCATCGATCCGTGGCACATTCTGGAAACTCGCGGCAGCGACATTAAAAGCGCCATCCCGATGGGCTCCGTGCTGACCCTGCCGGCCACCGGCTCTGAATCCAACAAGGGCGCGGTGATCTCCCGCAAAACCACCGGCGACAAACAGGCCTTCATGAACGAACACGTTCAACCTGTGTTCGCGATCCTGGATCCGGTTTACACCTACACACTGCCTGCGCGTCAGGTGGCGAACGGCGTGGTCGATGCCTTTGTTCACACCGTTGAGCAGTACGTCACGTATCCGGTAGATGCCAAAATTCAGGATCGCTTCGCGGAAGGCATTCTTCTGACGCTCGTCGAAGAAGGTCCGAAAGCGCTGAAAGAGCCGGAAAACTATGACGTGCGTGCCAACGTCATGTGGGCGGCAACGCAGGCGCTGAACGGCCTGATCGGTGCTGGCGTACCGCAGGACTGGGCAACCCACATGCTGGGCCACGAGCTGACGGCGATGCACGGTCTGGACCACGCGCAAACGCTGGCCGTTGTGCTGCCTGCGCTGTGGAACGAAAAGCGGGACACCAAGCGTGCCAAACTGCTGCAGTACGCAGAACGCGTGTGGAACATCACCGAGGGTTCTGACGATGCGCGTATTGATGCCGCCATCGAAGCGACCCGCAGCTTCTTTGAAGGTCTGGGCGTGCCAACGCGTCTCTCTGGCTACGGTCTGGACGGCAGCTCCATCCCTGCCCTGCTGGCGAAACTCGAAGAACACGGCATGACCCACCTGGGCGAGCACGGCGACATTACGCTGGACGTCAGCCGTCGCATCTACGAAGCGGCACGCTAAGCGTTTTTGCCCTCCCGACTTTCGTTTTTTGACATTTCGTCCAGACTTAATGCACAACCCATCGCCGGAGGAACCCTCCGGCGATGCGCACCTGAAGGAGGAAAAATGGCAAACCAAACCGTAATCAAGCTGCAGGACGGCAACGTGATGCCCCAGCTGGGGCTAGGTGTATGGAAAGCCGGTAACGACGAGGTCGTCTCCGCCATTCATAAAGCCCTGGAAGTCGGCTATCGGTCCATTGATACCGCCGCCGCATATAAAAACGAGGACGGCGTGGGTAAGGCACTGGCCAGCGCCGGTGTCCCCCGCGATGAGTTATTCATCACCACGAAACTGTGGAATGACGATCAAAAGCGTCCCCGCGAGGCCCTGCAGGAGAGCCTGGAGAAGCTCCAGCTCGACTTCGTCGATCTTTATCTGATGCACTGGCCGGTCCCGGCTATCGACCATTACGTTGATGCCTGGAAAGGAATGATTGAACTGCAGAAAGAGGGGCTGGTGAAAAGTATCGGCGTCTGCAACTTCCAGGTTCATCACCTGCAGCGGCTGATTGACGAGACGGGCGTCGCGCCTGTCATTAACCAGATCGAACTGCACCCGCTGCTGCAGCAGCGTCAGCTTCACGCCTGGAACGCCACGCATAAAATCCAGACCGAGTCCTGGAGCCCGCTGGCACAGGGTGGCGAAGGCGTGTTCGATCAGAAAATTATTCGCGACCTGGCGGATAAATACGGCAAAACCCCGGCGCAGATCGTCATTCGCTGGCATCTGGACAACGGCCTGGTGGTGATCCCGAAATCGGTCACGCCATCGCGCATCGCCGAGAACTTCGACGTCTGGGATTTCCGTCTGGACAAAGATGAGCTGGGGGAAATTGCGAAGCTGGATAAGGGCAAGCGGCTTGGGCCGGACCCGGATCAGTTTGGCGGGTAATTGCGTAAAAAAGCCGGGTGGCGGCTTCGCCTTACCCGGCCTACGTGTCGACATAAAAACCCCGGCTTGCCGGGGTTTTTTATTTACGCTTTGCGCTTCACGGGCTTCTTCACACTCGAATTACCATTCGAACGCTGATGCACGATTGGCGTATGCTTGGTCAGCGCCGGGCGCGTATTGCGGTTCTGGCGACGCGCTTCGCGCATCTCCTCCAGCGTCGGGGCCGGTACCAGACAGTCGCGGCGCGAGCCGATCAGGTGTTTTTTACCCATCTCTTCCAGCGCCTGACGGATCAGCGGCCAGTTTTTCGGATCGTGGTAACGCAGCAGCGCTTTATGCAGACGACGCTGTTTATCCCCTTTCGGCACCACCACCTCTTCACTCTTGTAGCCAATCTTACTCAGCGGGTTCTTGCCGGTGTAATACATGGTCGTCGAGTTGGCGAGCGGTGACGGATAGAAGTTCTGCACCTGATCCAGACGGAAGCGACGCTGCTTCAGCCACAGCGCCAGGTTCACCATGTCTTCATCGCGCGTGCCCGGGTGGGCGGAGATGAAGTATGGGATCAAATACTGCTCTTTACCCGCCTGCTTTGAATAGGTATCGAACAGCTCTTTAAAGCGATCGTAGCTGCCCATGCCCGGCTTCATCATTTTCGACAGCGGGCCTTCCTCGGTGTGCTCCGGCGCAATCTTCAGATAGCCGCCGACGTGGTGCGTCGCCAGCTCTTTGATGTAGCGCGGATCTTCCACGGCGATGTCGTAACGTACCCCGGACGCGATCAGGATCTTCTTGATGCCCTTCAGGTCGCGCGCGCGGCGGTAGAGGTTGATCGTCGGCTCGTGGTTGGTGTCCATATGCTCGCAAATGCTCGGATAGACGCAGGAGAGGCGACGGCAGGTTTGCTCCGCGCGCGGCGACTTGCAGCGCAGCATGTACATGTTCGCGGTTGGGCCGCCAAGGTCGGAAATCACGCCGGTAAAGCCCGGCACCGAGTCGCGAATAGCTTCGATCTCATTGATGATCGAATCTTCAGAGCGGCTCTGGATAATACGGCCTTCGTGCTCGGTAATGGAGCAGAGCGAGCACCCTATAATTCTGATCATTTAGAAATTTTTTTGCGTTTAAAATCAATGAATTGAAAGATTTCATTTTTCTAAGTCTGATAAAACAGATGAAAACCCAACTGACTATACTCATAAAACTCAATCTTTGCGCTGCTGTACGATACCAGTAATTACAGGTGCCGAGTTTAACATCATGAAAAGTAGCCCAATAATGAATGACGCAACGCCAGCTGCGGTGCCTAACTTCTGACTGAACACCATTGAAACAAAGTACATATTTGGGATAAAAACGGACATAGCAATCACGAAAAGTAACTTATTCAGATAATTATTTATTCGGGTCTTAACCTCAACTCTATCATAAAAAGCCATCGAAACGTAAGCAGTTATCAGTGAATAAAAAGACCATGTCATATAGTTAACCGATTCATTAAATGCCTCTCGCAAAAGCAAAGCACTTTCTGTCATTCCCTACCTCATTAAATCAATAGAAAATAAATCTGAATAATTTATTTTTAAAAGAAAAGAACACAACATAACTTCAGTAGTTATGATTAATCTCTGAATGATTATTTCTTAGCAAGATATAACATGCTTAATGTATATCAGGCAATAAAAAAACTCCCAAAGACCACCGCTGTGGTCTTCAGGTATAGGATTTAAAGAACGAACTCAGTCCGGAAACGTATCACTATCTTCTGTAACGTCCGCTTTCTCTGGTAACATTCTGTTTTTAATATACTGTGAATTCCTGCAGATGAGAGGAAAAATCTCCGAGTTATTCATTATACAACTCGTTGCCGTACGGGCGTCCTCCGGAGACCATGATGAAAATGAAAACGTCTGACGGTCAAGCCATTGAGACAATAATACATTATCAACAGAAGCGCTAAACAGCGCCGCAATAGCCCTGCGTTCAACGGCCTTCTCAGGTTCAATAAACGACAACTCATTATGAAAACGGGTAATAATCGCAATACGGCTGTCAATACGAATATGTCTTTCAAGTAAGACATCGTGCAACTCATCAAGTACAGTCTCTCTCTGGGTATCGTCGAGGCAAGACCACAGAAAATGAATGTTCTCGGCATTTGTGACAACGTCTGGCTCTGCATCACGGAACCATGATGCAAAGATACCCACACTACCTTCCATCCGGATATGCTGCCCCTGAAGTTGCATTTGTTCAAGGATAAAGCGCATGTTCACAGGAAGAACCGTAAAACACTCAATAAGCCTTTCAGAAGAACTAAATACTCCACATGCCAGGGCGTTCAGCTTTTTCTTCAAAATATCAAACTGCTCACCTGACTGATATACGTCATGGAGAAATACTGGACCCATAGCATTCACATCAGACTCAATTATTTTCTCTGACAGTGCTTTTTGACGCTCTCGCACAAATATTAAAAGAGAGGTTGCATTTGTAGCTTCTTTGATGACGTCATACTGACCTTTAACAAAGCTCAGGACAGGTATATTCACCAGAAGACCTAAATCAACAATCCTGCCAACAGCATTTTTGATGTACGGCAGAACATTTTTATCCTTAAGTGCTATAAAGATACTCTCGGCAGTACGTAGATAACGAAGATATGCAGCCAAAGCCAGGTCAAACCGTTCCTCACCAATATGTTCACTGTACGACTCGATACCGGCATAGTTACCATGGAGCACCATGTGAGCAACAGCCTGTGCAGCAAATTCCGCAGGGAAGAGATTCCTCGTCGCCGTATTATTAAGATAATATTGATTTAAAACATTATTATTCCAGTCCGGGCTCAGAACAATTTTTCTGAAATGGATAACGTCCTCAACAACCTGACGATTTTTAAGCGTCATTATTGCAGAGCTAACCTGAGCCCCACCTGTACCATCATTCTTTCCAATTACGTTCTGTACCGCCTTCGATGCAATATTGATATGCCGGATAATTCCCGGATTAAAAAGGTCTATCTGAGGTTGCTCAGCTCCATAGCGTAACATCTCCTCCCGACCGTGATTTCCGATATCTAGTGTGCCAATTTTCAGGTTTGACAAGGTCTCTTCATTATTGACAAGGTATTCCACATAAAATACGCCATCTACAAAATTCTCCATTTTATTCAGTAGTGATTCACCGGCCAGAACAGAGTATGAATCAGCTTCCTGCAGCAACGTCTTCGTGGATTCAGCCTCCAATTTTTCTGAATCCTGAATTTCATCAAGTTTACTCACAATAAACGATATTTGCCTTTCGACGAAAGGCTCTAGGCTTATCCGCCCGTCAGCCATCAGTTTCTGCAGACTTAATACGAAACCTTCATCATTCTTTTCTCTGAGTGAAACAGCATAACTCTGATTCAGCATTTGCACTGCGACTTTGAGTTGCGGTTCGGCGAGAGCCTGACACTTCTCATCCATCCGGCTATAAGAAACCAGCCAGTCTCGCATCTGAATATGTGGTGCCACTCGCTGCCATGCTTCAGCGAAACCCCACAAGGCCGTCAGTTCTTCAAGCCGTGGGATATTTATAGCACCAATCGCGTCTTTAAGAGGCGTATCAAGCAACTCGCTCCTGGCAAGCTCCACCGTGGACTGATAGTGGATGCTCATCAGAAATTCGCTCCATCTTTCTGTATCGTTATTAAAAATTCGGGATATTTGTTGATAAGTTAGCGAGAGCATCTCGTCAAAATCATCCGGAGCAATACCGGGTTCGGTCTGACTAGCTTTGGGATCGCGAAGTAATACTTTAATATCTCGCTCCCCGTATCTGACCACCAGTAAGTAGAGAGCAATAAGAATATGGCGATGATCTTCTGTTGCAGGAACGGTAAGGTTCAGAATATGAATATCATTAACAAACTTCTTCATTAATCGCGGTGTGATACGAGGATACTCAGAGGGTTTCCAGCGCTCAAGCAACACCGTTGCTTCCCGGCACGCTATCCCTGCATCCTCATTTACTGTTTCTTTCCAGTACTGCCTTAACGCTTCCTGCCATCCTGCCGAAATAAGAGGAGGAACCTGAAAACTTACAGGAATCCGCTTTGCAATAAACTCACGCCCGCTGAAACCCGCCACAGAAAGTGAGGCTGAAACCTGTCTTGCCGAATAGGGCACCACTATCCTGAAGTGTTCATGAGTGGCTCCGGCAATAAGCTCCATATCACTCCAGAGCTCTTTCACTTTGTCTGCACTGATTCGGTCCAGATTATCAATGATAAGGATGAAGCGATCTCCATGGGAAATGACCTCTTTGGAGGTAAATCCCTGCAGAGCTTCAGCCAGCTCAATAGCTCCGACCTCCTTATTAACTAGCCAAGTCTCTTCAATCCTGTCAGTACTGTTGCGTTTGAACAAATCACCAATACTCGAATACCCTTTCTTTCTGTACCATTCCATGTTCTGCAGGCATGCCAGTCCTGCGACCATAATGGCAGGAGAAAGAAACGCGGCCACCTCAACATAAAAAAGCCACCCTAATAATGACTCCTTGTTAGTAAAATATTGATTAAGGTCTGTTAGCACATAACGAAGCATCTGCACGGAAAGCAATGACAGTAAAATAAAAACGACGGTCAACCAGCTTAGCCTGCTGCTGACCCTCTTGTCGTATTCAACGATGTTACCCAGAGCCAGATTTTTATACTTATCCAACACATCCCGGGAGCCCGGACATTGTAGGCTGACCCCGTGGTGGATGACATCGATAAGCGCTTTTTTAGTTGAGCCATGATGGTAACGTTCTGCATCAAAGTTAATGAACGTAAAATCATCTTTAAGCTTTTTCTGCAGGAACTTCAATATTGTTGACTTACCTGAACCCAGCTCACCTTCCAGACCAATAATATTGACATCAGGTGTCCTGATGATCTGAGCCACATTCTCTGCAACTTTTTCATGACTGCTGCCTCTAAACATATCCTGGTCAGCGGGTGATTCCGTCTGCAATCGTAGAGTCATTCAGCAATTTCCTTCGTTATAACGTAAGATTCTTTCACTATTAGACACAGTACAGAGCCCACAGCAACCAAATGACTGCAGCCGGGGCAGTTTAGTTTTAAGCATGCATAAGCCGATTTCGATGGAATCCCTTTCACACAATAATATTGAATTGAAGCAATGAAAACATTAATGTGTTTGTTGTGACTAGCTGCAGGGGCCTGGAAGAAATTCCAAAGCCTGACAAACCGGAACAGGGCTTGCTCTGCTCCGGTTTTATCCAGTTCATCTTGAAGCCCTTGTTTTTGTTACATATCCCTGCTCACTCTTTCAGCCATTGTTAAGCTTCTTGTGTGTAATCTGCGAATAATACGGATGCAAAATTGATGCAATGGATTATACATACCTACAGCGCACGTTACGCTGAGCTGAATCGAATTTCAGAGAACGTTCTTCGCTATTACCCTGCCCAGCCAGTTGAACACATTTTATCATCCGGCCCCGAGAGTGACATGTTCTCTGCCTGGTACAGCCTTCATCAGAGTCAAACTAGACGTTATTTACAGGCAAAAGAAGACAGCTACAGAGCTTAAGTCTGACATTATTCGTGGCTGTGTCTGCCTTCGGAGTTTTCAGCTTATCCCGATAACAGCGGTTTTGAAAAATTGACGTTTTTTACACCGGTACATTGCCCGAACGCAATCTCCCCCGTAGCGAAATACCGCCCCGCAGAAAATCGTCCATGCTCGGCATGCCCCTGGAACATCAGCATCTTTTCAATAAAGGTTTTACAGCCTATAGTCTGTATAACACAAAATACACCTTACCTGCTGTATTACAGGGCGGTACTCCCTACTCAGTCTGCGAGGCAGGTCACTTATGAATAATCAGTTCCCGATAAAAACGCTGAACCAGCTCAGACCTGTGCTAATCGGGTTTCGCAAAATCAAGGGCTTCACGCAAAAAGATGTGTCTGAGAGGCTTGGCGTAACGCAGCAAACCTATGCCCGCCTGGAAGCAAACCCTGCTAGCGCCAGTATTGATCGTCTGTACAAGGTATTCAGTATTCTGGGCGTAGAAATAACGCTGTCATCTATTTCCCCTTCACCCTTCATTTCCCACACAGAGATGAGGGGGGCATTTGACAGCACTCCCGCCAGACGGGAGAAATGGTGACTATTAGAAGTTTGCTAGTTTTGTCGAATGACGCCAACTACATGTCCGCATCCATCGAGTAGTGGCTTCAAGCCACGATTGTCACTGCCTCCGCTGCCTTTTTCCAGTAACTCTCTCCTTTTAATTCTAATATTTAGGGGTGTCAACGCAAAGCAGAAACGGCACCTTCTTTGCGAGACAGAAATGACCTGTGATTGCCTGGCCGATTTATGGCAGCTAAGTGCGAGAAGCGGATATAGCGAATTCGCCATTGTACGGGATTAGCAGGTTTACTGAAGCAACCTGCGATGGCGTTATGGCAATAGTCAGTCCCCTGTCCAGTCGGCATAGGTGGCCACCTCGTCACCGCCGGGGATAAACTGATTGAAGCCTCCGCGCAAAATCACTTATTCTTTTCCGTTAATAAAATGCAGGAGCAAAGTCATGACTGGCGAAATTCGTGGGCGAGGCAGGCCACGAAAAACAGAGAGTACCTATACAGGGTAAGGGTGCCAACTTACTGATTTAGTGTATGATGGTGTTTTTGAGGTGCTCCAGTGGCTTCTGTTTCTATCAGCTGTCCCTCCTGTTCAGCTACTGAAGGCGT